>JAJBAW010000082.1 GCA_020532545.1 Candidatus Cloacimonadota bacterium
AAAGAACTTGACCTAAGAAAGAAATATGAGGTCCCATGAAGGAGGATTTTTACATGAAATTGGAAGGAAAAGTGGTAATCGCCCAAGGCGGAGGACCCACTGCAGTGATCAATCAATCCCTGGTAGGAGCAGCTCTGGAAGCCCGCAAGTTTTCGCAGGTAACCCGGGTCTATGGCGCTCTGCACGGGGTGCAAGGCATCGTGAATGAAGATTTTGTAGATCTCACCCAGGAAACCACCCACAATCTTGAACAAGTGGCAGAGACGCCCTCCAGCGCGCTACTTTCCACCCGGGATAAACCGGATGAAGCTTATTGCAAAGAGATCTTTAAAGTGCTGAAGGCTCATGAAGTGCGCTACTTTTTCTATATAGGTGGAAACGACTCCTCGGATACCGTGAGAATCGTGAACGAACAGGCGCAATTGGCAGAATACGAATTCCGCGCCATCCACATTCCCAAGACCATAGACAACGATCTGGTGCTGAGCGATCATACTCCAGGATACGGCTCTGCAGCCCGCTTTGTAGCTTCTGCTTTTGCCGGAGTGAATCTGGACAATCGCGCTCTGCCGGGAGTGTATATAGGTGTGGTAATGGGGCGTCATGCCGGATTCCTCGCTGCCGCTTCCGCTTTGGGCCAAAAGTATCCCGATGATGGGCCCCATCTGATCTATCTGCCAGAACGCTCTTTCAACCAAGACAAATTCATCAAAGACGTGCGACAAGTCTATGACCAATATGGCCGCTGCATTGTGGCTGTATCTGAGGGCATTATGGATGAAGACGGTACCCCGGTGATCGCCAAACTGACCAAGAATGTCGAGCACGATGCGCATGGCAACGTCCAGCTCTCCGGAACAGGTATGCTGGGCGACAAGCTCTGCGATCTGATCCGCGAAAAGACCAAGATCAAGCGCGTGCGCAGCGATACCTTTGGCTATCTGCAACGCTCCTTCCTGGGCTGCGTATCCGATGTGGATCAACGTGAAGCCCGGGAAGTGGGTGAGCGTGCAGCACATTACGCCATCTGGTACAATTTGGATGGATCTATTTCGATTCAGCGCACCGGCTACTATTCCGTGAATTACCGTCTAGAAAAGCTGGAAGATGTGGCCCGAAAGACCCGCCTGATGCCAGATAATTTCATCAATGCAGCAGGCAATGGTGTTACTGATGATTTCCGCTACTATCTACGTCCGCTCTTGGGCTCAGGTTATCCTGCCCCGCATAGATTGCGCGCTCCCAAAGTGGGGAAAGTGCTTACTTTAGATAATTGACAGACTGAATATCGCTGAAGCGTAGGTTTTCCGCCTACGCTTTTTTTGGCTCTCCAAGTGGGCAGGTCATTTCTTGCAGAGCCCTTGGGCATCAGATATCGTGGAGATGACATGGAGATAAGAGCTTTTTTCCCTGCTATCTCCACGTCATCTCCACGATATGTCTGCTGCAACAAAGAAGAATAGCTGCTCCTGCTATTTTCCTGCGGCTACTGTGGACTCAAATTCTTATATTAATTTCCATGCTGTAGTAGTGTGCGCTACCGGCTGGATTTGAAGGACTGCCCTTTTGGGATGCGCAAAATACACATGGCCAGAGGGCCCAGACATAATCCCTCAGTTTCCTGTTTTACCTGATTCTCGCTAAACAGGATCTGCCCGGAGCTATCGATGATCTTATCCCGCCGGCTGAGATTGATGGCACAGAGCAGACTCTCAGAGTCATTGTAACGGCGATACAGGATTAGGTCCCGGGTGGATTTCTCAAAGCTGAATTCGCCTTCGTAAAGCAGACTTTCCTCTTTGCGCAGATGCACCAAACGGATGTAGAAATCCCGCAGAGACTGAGCCGCCAGATCTTCTTCCCATTTCCAATTGAAGGGACGGCGATTGTCCGGATCCTTCCCTCCGTTCATGGCAATCTCATCTCCATAATAGATGTGAGGAATGCCCACAAAGGTCATTTGGAAGAACACAGCCTGTTTCAGCTTGTGAATATCCCCTTTGGCCAGTTTCATGATTCTTTGGGTATCATGACTGCCCAAAAGGTTCATCATCACCTGGGTGGCATGCCCAGGATAGGCGGCCAGGCCTTGCTCGATGCGCTCAATGAAATTCTGCTTTGAGATCAGGCCCTGAACAAAGAATTCCAGAGCCGGATTCTTGAAATAGGCGTAATTCATCACGGAATCGAAGTAGCGCTCTGAGATCCAGGCTTTGGCGTTGTTCCAGATCTCCCCCACCAGCCAGGCCTCCGGTTTCAGTTTCTTTATCCGTTCGCGGAAGATCTGCCAAAACCACCAGGGTACTTCATCCGGCACGTCCAGACGGAAGCCATCAATACCAATTTCGGATATCCACCAGGAGCTGGCATCTAGTATGTGGTTTACGAGCTCCCAATTGACCTCCGCATTCGTGATATCACGGATGTAGTTCTCATAAGGATGCTGGCGGGAAAGGTCATAATTCAGATCCGGCATATCCTTGATGCCCCACCAGGATTGATAGTAATCGCGAGGCTTAAAGTCTTCCGGCAGAGGATCCGGCAAGGGCCATTGATACCAATCATACCAGTTCCAATAGGGGGATTTATCGCCTTTTTCCACAGTATCGCGGAAGGCCCAAAAGCTCTCTCCGCTGTGATTGAAAGCTACATCCAGGATCACCCTGATGCCCTTCTCATGCAGCAGAGCGACCAATTCTTTCAGCTCTTCCTTGCTGCCAAAATGCGGGTCTACCTTCATGAAATCAGTCGCATCGTATTTGTGATTTGACTTCGCCTCCCACAAGGGATTGAAGTAGATCAGATTGATGCCCAGGTTACACAGGTAATCCAGCTTTTGTTTCACTCCGGCGATGTCGCCACCGTAAAAGCTCCACCAATCCGGCCGGCCTTCCGGCAGATAAGGGCTTTGTTTGAGACCCTTGATATCATACCAATCTTCCACAAAGTGGAAATACTCTTTATTAGCAGGCAAATACTTACCCTCAGCGGGTTTTTCACGGCTCGTCTTGTAATAGTCTTCCGAAAAGTCCTGATCATTGTTCTGGTCGCCATTGTAAAAACGATCCATAAAGATCTGATACACCACAGAGGATTTTAACCAGCCGGGAATCTCAAATACAGGATAGGAAGCAGGATCCACCACGATGAGCGAAGCAGCAGGCAACTCAGTGGCAAAGCCTTGCAGATTCAGATAGACCAGCTTTTCCTTGTATTGGATGCGCACATAAAACCTCCTGGCCTTCTTCAGCTCCAAAGTGCGATGCCACACCATCTGCCCAGAGCTTTGCCCCAGAGGATAAAGCTGAGCGCTGTGATCTGAAAAATGCAGGCTTACCTTATCCGCAAAACCGGGATACCAGCTAAAGCGCAGCTCCAGCCTGCCCTCACTGGGCCGGTGACAATTGATAAAAGAGCGGGCATCCAGGCCCTCAGCTCTGGCCAGAGCATCTTCCCAAGTCTTTGGCGCAAGATCTTCCTGCACTACCATAATGGAGTTTTCTCCCCCAAAGGGATCGCCCTCGGTCAGTTCATTGGCAGGATCTGGCTTCCACACCCCATCCACGATGTATTTGTAGCGATAGCGCCCGGGTTTGAGATCAAAATCAATTAGATACAAACCGCCAAAGTCCTGCAGAGAGAGGATCTTCCAGTGGGTAAAGTCTCCCGCGATGCCCACTTCATATTGCCCTGCGGTAAGAGCCTGATAGGTGAATCTCACATGCATTGTCTATACCTTTTTGTTGGTTTTTCTTTTCTTCTTGGGCTGGGGCTCCTCTTGATATCCCATCTCCCGCTCATAATGTATTTTGAGAAACTCACCTGTAGCACTATCGGCGCAGGCGATGATATCTTCCGGAGTACCTGTGGCCAGGATGTAGCCGCCTTTGGCTCCCCCTTCCGGACCCAGATCGATGATCCAATCCGCGGATTTGATCACATCCAGATTGTGCTCGATCACCACCACGGTATTGCCCATGGCCACGAACTTCTTCAGCACCTTGAGGAGTTTGTTGATATCGTCAAAATGCAGACCCGTGGTAGGTTCATCCAAAAGGTAAAGAGTGTCGCCGGTGGAGGGACGGCTGAGCTCTCTGGACAGCTTGATTCTTTGTGCCTCGCCCCCGGAAAGCGTGGTAGAGGGCTGACCCAGCTTCATATAATCCAGCCCCACTTCGTGCAAAGTCTTGAGTTTCTTGTGGATAGAGGGAATGGCATCAAAGAATTCGATGGCTTCCTGCACGTCCATATCCAGGATCTCAGCAATGTTTTTCCCTTTGTAGCGCACGTTCAAGGTCTCCTGATTGTAGCGTTTGCCTTTGCAGACCTCGCAAGTTACATAGATATCGGCCATAAAGTGCATCTCAATCTGCCGGACTCCGGCACCTTCACAAGCTTCACAGCGGCCACCTTTTACGTTGAAAGAAAAACGTCCCGGTTTGTAGCCCCTCAGTTTGGCTCCCGGCAATTCCGCAAAGAGATTGCGGATGGTATCAAAAAGCTTGATATAAGTACAGGGATTGCTCCTGGGAGTACGCCCGATGGGCTGTTGATCGATATTAATCACTTTATCGATATGCTCCAGTCCGGTGATCTCCTTTACTTTGCCCACTTTCTGGGACGAACGGAAGAAGTGATTGTTCAAATAAGGCGACAAAGTCTGATTGATCAAAGAGCTTTTACCGCTACCCGAAACTCCTGTGATGCAGACAAATAGACCGATGGGGATATCGACATTGATACTCTTCAGATTGTTCTGCTGGGCCTCCCGGATAGAGATTAGACGCGCATCTGCCTTGGTGCGTTTAGCTGGGATCGGAATGCTCAGGCGTCCGGCCAGATAAGCTCCAGTGATAGATTCAGGGGTGTTTTTGATATCCTCAATACTTCCTTGCGCCACGATCTTACCGCCATAGATACCCGCATTGGGTCCAAAATCCACGATCTGATCTGCACTGCGGATGGTATCTTCGTCGTGCTCCACCACGATCACGGAATTGCCCAGATCCCTGAGCTGCTGCAACATATTCACCAGCTTGGCATTGTCTCTTTGATGCAGGCCGATGGAAGGCTCATCCAGAATATACATCACACCCACGAGTTGCGAGCCGATCTGGCTGGCCAGACGGATGCGTTGAGATTCTCCTCCGGATAAAGTGGGAGATCTGCGATCCAGAGAAAGATAATGCAAGCCCACCGCATTCAAAAAGCCCAGGCGGGCTTTGATCTCTTTTAAGATTTCTGCGGCGATGATGAGTTTATTGCCGGCCAGTTCCAGCTTTTCGAAAAACACCAGGGCATCTTCCACGCTCAGCGCGGTGATCTCACCAATGCCCTTATCCCCCAGCCTTACCGCCATAGAAGCAGGTTTGAGCCGGCTGCCATCACAATCCGGGCAGTTTTTGTCACTGATATACTGCAAATAGTAGCGCCGCATATCTTCGGATTCCGTTTCATGCATACGCCGTTTGAGCTGCGGGATAATCCCTTCAAAGCTGGTCATATAAGAGCCGCTACCCCGCACATTTTGCCAGGCAATCTTGAACTTTCGCCCCTTGGATCCATGCAAAATCAATTGCTTGACGATGTCCGGAAGTTCGCTCCAGGGAACATCCAAGGAGAAACCGTAAGCAGAGGCCAGGTTATTCACCATATTCAAAGTCCAGCTTGATTTTTTCTGCACCAATTGCCCCCAAGGCACCACTGCACCTTCCATGATGCTGCGCTGGGGATCTGGAACGATCAGATCAGGGTCAAACTCCAGCTTGTAACCCAGACCGTTGCAGGAAGGACAGGCTCCGATGGGACTATTAAAGGAAAAGCTCTGCGGGCTCAGCTCTTCATAGCCGATATTGCACTGGGCACAGGAGTTTTGCGCGGAGAGGATATCCTGTTCACCTTGATCTGGATAATCGATTTTGATCATACCATCTGCAAGCTTCAAAGCCAATTCCAGAGAATCCGCCATCCGGCTCTGGATCTCATCCTTGATTACCAGACGATCTATCACCACATCGATGCTGTGTTTGCTCTTTTTATCCAGGACAATCTCTTCATCCAGATTGCGGGATACGCCATTGATCATCACCCGCACAAAGCCTTCACTGCGAAGCTGCTCCAGCTCTTCTTTATGCTCTCCTTTGCGGTTTTGCACGATGGGAGCCAAAATCTGCAGCTTCGTGCCCCCAGGATTTTGCATGAGATGCTCCACCATCTGATCCACGGTTTCAGAGCCCACAGCTTCGCCGCATTGATAGCAATATTGCTGACCTATCCGTGCATATAGTACGCGCAGATAGTCATAGATCTCGGTTACAGTGCCCACTGTCGAACGGGGGTTTTTGCTGCCGGCTTTTTGCTCAATCGAGATCGCCGGAGACAGACCTGCGATAAAATCTACTTTGGGCTTTTCCATCTGCCCCAAAAACTGTCTGGCATAGGAAGATAGGGATTCCACATAACGCCTCTGCCCCTCTGCATAAAGGGTGTCAAAGGCCAAAGAGCTTTTCCCGCTACCAGATACACCGGTAAAAACAACCAATTTGTTGCGGGGAATCTCCAGATTTATATTCTTTAAGTTGTGCTCGCTGGCACCTTTAATAATGATTTCAGTCTTCAATTTACTACCTCGTTTGGTTCACTAAATTCCGATGCAGTACTTTGTCAATTGGTATTTGAGAGCGCGCCGGATTAGCCGCAAGAAAGGGATTTTATAGATTATCTTTTGGAGGTCTCTCACAGATCTCACTGATTTCACAGATCAATATTATAAACCCATAAAATCCGCGTGAATCCGTACGATCCGTTCAATCCGTGTAACCATTCAAAACCCGAAATCCCAAAATCCAAGCAAAAGCTTGACAACAAACCCAAAGCGATAAACTTAGTAGATATGAATGAAGTAAAGAATGTAATAGACTTATACAGAAATGCCAAATACTGTCAAAACTGTGGTGGCAAACTGGAGCTGGGGCAGGACCGCGAAGGCAAAACGCGCGCCATCTGCGCTGCTTGCGGCTTTATCCTGTACAAGAACCCCATTCCTGCGGTAGCTATCTTTGTGCAAAACGAAGCTGGCGAAGTTCTTTTGATCAAGAGAGGCTGCGAGCCCCGAATTGGCATGTGGGCTCTCCCCAGCGGTTATGTCGAAATTAATATGACTCCCCAGGAAAACGCCATTGCCGAAATGCAGGAAGAAACAGGGCTGATCGGAGAAATCGAACGTTGCATAGGCTGGTATTTTGGCTACAGCCCCATCTATTTGCGCGTCCTGAGCATTGGATTCCGGATGAAAGCAGTAGGCGGCAAGCTGGAAGCGGGGGACGATGCCGTAGATGCTCAATTCTTCCCTTTGGATCAGCTTCCACCCATCGCTTTTGATGCTCATAGACATTTCATCAAGCTGGAAACCGGTTTTGATGCACCATAAGATAAGGAGGATATAATGAAACTTAGATTTTTTGGACACTCAGCCTTTGAGATTGTTACCAAGGCGGGCACCCGGATCCTGATCGATCCCTTTTTGGATGATAACCCACTTTCACCGGTAAAATCTTCTGAGCTCACGGCTGATTACATTATAGTGACCCATGCTCATGGCGATCATCTGGGCGATACTGCCAAAATCGCCACTAAAGACACCACCGTGATCTGCGTATTCGAGCTGGCCAACTATCTGGATAAAAAAGGTCTGAACACCCATCCCCTGCAGATCGGAGGAGCTTTCGATTTCGATTTTGGCAGGGTGAAATTCACTAAAGCGGAACACGGAAGTGAAACCCCGGATGGCAAATATGCCGGACTGGCCGCAGGTGTGATCCTGACCATAGATAGTCAAACCATTTATCACGCTGGAGATACCGGCATCTTCGGAGATATGAAACTGATCGCCGAACTGCAGCCCATAGACTATTTTCTGGTCCCCATCGGCGGAAACTTTACCATGGATATCTCAGACGCAGCCTTGGCCGCATCCTGGATCAGTCCTAAATTGGCGATTCCCATGCATTACAATACTTTCCCGCTCATCGCAGTGAATCCAGAGGATTTTATCACAGCCACAGAAAAATACGGAGTAAAAGCAAGAATTCTAAAACCGGGTGAGTCCATAGAACTTTGACCGCTGCCAGCGCAGCATCCACAATCCGGCCAGGGAACGATTTCATGCACCAACCGGATATAAGATATCTTGCACCAAAATCACCGTTCAGACTAAAAGACCGGCCCTAAAGCCTCTACTAACACTATACTCTATATTTTATTAAAAACAGGAATACGTATATGAACAACAAAATATACATTGTCGGTACTATACATGCGCAAAAGACTAAGCTGATCGAAGAAGAGCTGTATCAGCTTTTAGGTGAAATCCGCCCGGATATAGTGCTCTTTGAGTTTCCCATAGAAGCTAAAAACGAGATGCTGCAGTGGCTCGATGCCAGCATCAAGGCTGGTGGTGGCATGGAGGCGAGAGTCCTGAAGAGATATATGCAGGATCATCAAATAATCCTGCTACCCTATGACATTAAGGGCAGAAATGACTATTATTTGGACAATAGATTTCCCTTTATCGAAGAAGAGCGGGAAACCATCCTGGCAGACCTCTTGCAGAGACCGGATGTCTCGCCCCTCACAAAAACCCTAAATGAGATGAACGATGCCCTCGACAAGATGTTTTGGGGAGACTTGGACAATCTATCCTTGAGAGACATAAATAATGCGGATTCCGATAGCCGCGCCAAGCACCACATCGCCCTGAGCCAGGCCATAGATAGAGCCTTGATAGGTCTCACCCCAGAGCTACGGCCTTACCTAAAGACCTATGAGCTTTGGAGTATATATGAGAATCGCCGGGAAAGAGCCATGGCGCGCAATATACTGGCCTATAACGCTCAATATTCAAATTCCACCATCGTGGTCATCTGTGGATTCTTTCATAGATTCTCGATCATTGGACTTTTGAGCAAAGCCAGGAATGCAGATTTTTCTCTGATTACAGATATATATGCTGCTGAAGAAAGCAGATCCCCCTCCCGGTGATCTAGCTACTCGAACGCAGGTGAGTCACCGACGGATTATCTGCCAGTTACCAGCGGGTGAAATCATGCAACGGCTTTCCAGGACACAGCATTACCCGCATCCTGGATCCGTTCTAAACAGACAACATCCATGTCTTACAATACTTTAGCATTGACCAGAGTAAACCCGGAAGGTTTCATCTTAGCCTCGTCAAAGTACAAAGATAAAACAATAATTCTAAAACCGGGCGAATCTATAGGGCTTTCAGCGCGGCTATCGCGGCATCATAATCCGGCTCGTGAGTGATTTCATCCACCAATTGCGTATAGCGAATTACACCTTTTTCATCGATCAGGATTACCGCCCTGGCCAGAAGACCAGCCATGGGACCATCTATCATCTCCAAACCGTATTTTTTGCCAAATTCGCGGGAACGCAGATCGGACAAAGTACGAACTTTATCAATCCCTTCTGCCGCGCAAAAGCGCTGCAAAGCAAAAGGCAGGTCCTTGGAAATGCCCAATATCACTGTATTATCCAGAGCAGCCGCCCTTTCATTGAATGTGCGCACGCTGGTGGAGCAGACACCGGTATCGATGGAAGGATAGATGTTCATGAGGATTCTTTTGCCCTTATATTCTGCCAGGCTGTGATCGGATAAATCTGTGGCAGTCAGCACAAAGTCTGGCGCCATGCTGCCAATTTTGGGAAGCTCAGCATT
>JAJBAW010000083.1 GCA_020532545.1 Candidatus Cloacimonadota bacterium
TCATCATCACCTGGTTGATGTCCTGGAGCGCGACCGAGCTATAGGTAAAAAGTAGGAAGGGCGGATCAATTGAAGTATTTTCAGCAAGATAGGCTCCGCTGAGGCTGATTCCCCGCTTCCGGAAGGTTTCAGTCATGATTTGCACACAGAAAGCCAGAGGATCGTCTATGGAGGGAGCCAGGGTCACGCTTGCATTGACCGGCACAGAGCCAGTGATAGCGATAGTACGGGGCTCAGTGGCTCTCTGATATGAAACCCTGGCCCCCCTGCCCCTGGCGGAGGTTTTAACGCGGTTGTCGAGGCTCATATAGCCATAACCATGCTTTTCCATGACCATAGCTGGCCTACCGGCAGCTCCTGCACCTGTAACTTCCAGATCAAGCGCATTCTTATTGAAAGACAAAGGGCTGATGGGAGGGGCGTATCCGCGGGACTTGTCATATGGACTCCAGTAAGTACTGAAAAGCTGAGTGGGATACAAAGAGGTATTTACCACAATGTTTCCGCTGATAGACGCTATGCCATGGGCTGCCAGGGAATCTGCCCAGATTTCAAAGACCCTGTGCGCGCCTTCAGGGAAGAAATCAGCCGCCCAACTGGGATCTCCACCCGCTTCGATGACCAGATCTCCCATTAAGGTGCCGGATTTGAGCTCACCCCGATATCCGATCTGCGTCTGAAAGCGATAATCCGGATGCAATTCTGTTAAGGCGGCGGCAGAAGTAAAAAGCTTGATGACGGAGGCCGGAATGAGTGATGCCTTGCTCCGGTATGAATAAATCTCGCTACAATCGGAAGGATCAAAGACGGCGATGGCAAGATCAGCGCCATTTACCAGGGGGGAGCCCAGCATCTGATTGAGTTTGGCAGTCAGTTCCGTCTGATTCAGCCCCCAGATCCCGACTGGTAAAGCTATTATCAGTAAAGCAATAAGCAGGGTGGCAGGTCTGAGATATCCTCTGTGGGTTGTTCTTGTTTGAGTATCCATATTCTATTTATCACCATTCATCATTTTTGTGTTTCAGCCTGATTAAGGCTTGAATGGAAGCTTTATTCTTCTTCGAATTGTGTCAAATGATATTATGCCGGAATAGTCCTTATTCTTCAGAGACTGTTCAATTCCTCCCCCAAGTCACGCCACTTTTTTTACACTTTAAGGTGAGTAAGAGGCCAAAGTAAGAGGCCAAAGCCTATACCAATCCGTATTATCCAGGCAGAATAGCTGCAAAGGGAGAACGGGACATTATTTTAGACATCAAGTTGGCATAGAGGGGCTTAGCTGCTTAGTTTGAAAGAGAGTTATTTCATTCCAATTTTCATCCAAGGGATAAACCAGCATTCTGGGGCTCTCCTTTCTCATTTGAGACAGTTGATCACATGCCTATCTAGCCTTAATCAAGCGTTAAGAGTTAACGCTTGATTAAGGCTAGATAAAGATATGATCGATGCCGTGGGGAGAGGGAGAAAGGATCAAATCCAAATAGGATTTGCTATCTAACTTGACTTGACTTATGATGATGAGGCATTTAGCATGCATGTTTTCCTGTTTGCCTTCTGCTTGATGTAGCGTAATTTATGCATAAGAATGAATCTTATTCAGGATGTTTTATGGTTGAGCAAAGTACGATATCGCATAGCTTTGAACGCTTTTTAGCCATGGCCAAGCCGGAGGATCATTCCGCAATGGGCGAGGGGCGCGAACCCTGCGGGTAGAGATCAGGGCTTTGCCGCCACTGCCTGGACGCACAAGGCAAGCCAAACAAGATCAATAATCATTCGAAAGGAGACAAGGATGAGTGACAAGAAAAAGAAAAAGCTGACCACCGTGGCCGGAACGCCCGTGGTGGACAATCAAAACATCATCACAGCAGGTCCCCGGGGGCCGCTTTTGATGCAGGACGTCTGGCTCATGGAAAAACTGGCGCACTTTGATCGTGAGGTAATTCCTGAACGCCGGATGCATGCCAAAGGTTCCGGAGCTTTTGGCCATTTCACCGTCACACATGACATTAGCAAGTATTGCAAAGCCAAGATCTTCTCTGAAATCGGCAAGAAGACGGATATCTTCGCCCGCTTCTCCACCGTGGCCGGAGAACGTGGTGCTGCCGATGCCGAACGTGACATTCGCGGCTTTGCCCTGAAATTCTATACCGAAGAAGGCAATTGGGATCTGGTGGGCAATAACACCCCCGTTTTCTTCATTCGTGATCCTCTCAAATTCCCGGATCTGAATCATGCTATTAAGCGTGATCCCCATACAAATATGAGAAGCGCAAAGAACAACTGGGATTTTTGGAGCTCTCTGCCGGAAGCCCTACACCAGGTTACCATCACCATGAGCGACAGGGGTATCCCTTATTCCTACAGGCACATGAATGGTTACGGCAGCCACACTTATGCCATGTATAACCAGGAAAACACCCGGGTTTGGGTGAAGTTTCACCTCCGCACCCTGCAGGGCATCAAAAACCTCACGGATGCAGAGGCTGAAGCCATTGTGGCCAAAGATCGTGAAAGCCACCAGCGCGACCTGCTTGAGAGCATCGCAAAAGGCGACTTTCCCCGCTGGGAAATGAGCATTCAGGTGATGGGTGAAGAAGAAGCCACCCAGGTGCCCTTCAATCCATTCGATATCACCAAAGTCTGGTCCCATAAGCAGTATCCCCTCATCAAAGTAGGCATCATGGAGCTGAACCGCAACCCGGAAAACTACTTCGCTGATGTGGAACAAGCGGCCTTCACTCCCGCCAACATCGTGCCAGGATTGGGATTCTCACCAGACAGGCTTTTGCAGGCCCGGCTCTTTTCCTATGGCGATGCCCAACGCTATCGTCTGGGCGTGAATCATCACCAGATCCCCGTCAACCGGCCCAAAAATGAAGCTCACAGTTACCATCGGGACGGACAGATGAGAGTGGATGGAAACTATGGCAAGACCCTGGGCTATGAGCCCAATAGCTATGGCGAATGGCAGGATCAGCCCGAATTCCACGAGCCACCACTGGACCTGGCCGGAGCCGCTGACCACTGGAACCACAGAGAAGACGCCGACTATTATAGCCAGCCCCGCGCGCTCTTCCAACTAATGAACCCAGAGCAGCAACAGGTTCTTTATGAAAACACAGCCCGAAATATGGGGGATGCCCCCAAAGAGATCAAATTGCGCCACATTGGCAATTGCTATAAGGCAGATCCCAAATATGGGGAAGGTGTGGCCAAAGCCTGCGGCATCTCTATGGATGAAGTGCTGCAAAAGATCTGAGTATATGTCAAAAAGGATTATCCTGAGCGATAGCTCCCGCCCCGGCAGAGGTCTGGGGCGGGGGCTGATGCTCATATGCGGAAGCCTGTCTTTGGGTTTGGGCCTATTGGGCATCGCCCTTCCGCTCTTACCCACCACCCCTTTTTTGCTCTTGGCTGGCTTCTGCTATAGCCGGTCATCCCGCAGGCTCTACGCCTGGCTGCACAGCAACCCCCTCTTCGGGGAATACCTGCGCCGCTATATCAACAAGGAAGGCATTCCCCTAAGGGTCAAGCTTGGCACCATAGTCCTGCTGTGGTCCAGCATCCTCATTTCCGCCTTCTGGCTTATTCAAGGGCAGCAGTGGCAGATCCGGATCATCCTGCTACTTATCGGCATGGGAGTGAGCATCCACCTATTGATGATCAGGACCTATAAGAGCGGGGACAAAGATCCTAAAGAGCTGTGATTCTATAGCTATTCCATCTTCTAAACGCTGTAGGAAGATGATGAAGTACTGCCACCTTTGCCTGTCCAATTTGTATGAAAGAAGACTCCCCTGGGCTGATCAATTCTCTCATAGGTATGAGCGCCAAAGTAATCACGTTGAGCCTGAATGAGATTCGCCGGCAAGCGTTTGCTCCGATAAGCATCATAGTAAGTTAAAGCTGTTCCCAGCGCTGGAATCGGAATACCACAGTCGATAGCTGTTTTCACCACGCTCCGCCACGAAGCTTGGGATTTTGCCAGAACTTGGGCGAAATAAGGGGCAATCAGCAGATTCGCCAGCTCTGGATCAGCAGCATATGCTTCTGTAATATTTTCCAAGAACCGGGCACGGATGATGCATCCTCCTCGCCACATGAAAGCGATTTCTGCATAGTTCAAAGCCCAATCATACTCAATCGAGGCAGCACGTAAGAGCTGGAATCCCTGAGCATAAGAACAGATCTTGGCAGCGTAGACAGCATCACGCAATTGGTTTAAAAAGTCTGGGCGAATCCCCGTCACAGGACAGGCAGGGCCGCTAAGCATGGAGCTGGCCGCCACACGATCATCTTTATCAGCAGAAATATACCTGGCAAAGACGGCTTCGGCGATCTGAGGGATAGAGATCCCCAAATCCAGACCTGCCTGAGATGCCCATTTCCCGGTGCCTTTCTGTCCGGCAGCATCAAGAATGATATCCACAATGGGCAAGCCTGTCTCTTTATCTACCTTACTTAAGATATCCGCAGTGATCTCAATGAGATAGGAATCCAGGATCCCCGTATTCCAATCCTTAAACACGTCTGACATCTCGGTTGGAGTCATGCCCAAACCTTGAGACATGATATGGTAGGCTTCAGAAATCAGTTGCATATCGCCATATTCGATGCCATTATGCACCATTTTAACAAAATGCCCGGAGCCGTCTGGCCCAATCCACTCACAGCAGGGAAGTCCATTATCCACCTTGGCTGCTATTGCTTGCAAGATTGGCTTTATAGCAGGCCAGGCCTCTTGATGCCCACCAGGCATGATGGAAGGACCATTCAGAGCACCTTCTTCACCTCCGGATACACCGGCTCCCACATAGAGTATTCCCTGGGCAAGGACCATAGCGCTACGGCGCACAGTATCCGTATAATGACTATTTCCACCATCGATGATAATGTCACCTGCCTCCAAATGAGGCATTATCTCAGCTATGAGCTCATCTACTGCAGCACCAGCGCGCACCATCAACATAATTTTGCGAGGTCGGCTCAGCACCGCAATTAGCTCTGGAATTAAGTGACAGCCCATGATGTTTTTGCCCTTTCCACGTCCTGCGATGAAGGCATCGACCTTGGTGGTTGTTCTATTGTACACAGCGACAGTGAATCCGTGACTTTCGATGTTCAGGATGATGTTTTCACCCATAACGGCCAGTCCAATTACTGCTATATCAGCTTTATCTTTCATGTTTAATCCTTGCTTGAGCGTCCAAGTTGTTCTTTTTTTATTCTGGAACTGCTGCTGTCCAATTCACATTCAGTTTCGCCACAGCCCATTTGCCATAAGAATCCGTCGCGGGAGAGCAGATCCCCAGATTCTTCAGGGCCCCAGCAGCCAGGTTTATACATAACCAGAGGCGGGGCGTCTTCCTCAGCTTCCCATCCTGCGATGATCGGATCTATCAGCCTCCAGGAGTTTTCAATGCCATCGCTACGGGTAAAGAGTGAGGCATCACCATTTAGCACATCCAAGAGCAGGCGTTCATAAGCATCTGGCAATTCCACTCCGCTAAAAGCATCTTTATAGTTGAAATCCAGGTGGACTGAACGAGATTGATTTACTGAATCGGGCACTTTGGTTTCAAAACGCAGGTGAATTCCTTCGTTGGGTTGGATGCAAATTGTCAGCATATTGGGTCTGAAACCCTCGTTTTGGGTCAAATTGAACATGACATCAGGAGGTGCCTGAAACTCTATGATGATTGAGCTGCTTTTCTCGCCCATAGCTTTGCCAGAGCGCAGATAGAACGGTACTCCCTTCCAACGCCAGTTATCGATGTACAGCTTCAGTGCCGCAAAAGTAGGAGTTGATGAGTTTGCTGTAGCCTCACTGCTGGCACGATATCCTTCGTATTGAGCCCGCACTGTGTCCTCAAGAAGGATCGGCCTGATAGCTCCTAAAAGCTTGACCTTTTCATTTCTGATGGCATCTGCTTTGAGCGAGGCCGGTGGCTCCATCGTGGCCAGAGACAGTAGCTGCAAGAGATGATTCTGAAACATGTCCCGCATTATTCCGGCCTGGTCAAAATAGCCGATGCGCTGACTGACATCTACAGTTTCCGCTACGGTGATCTGGACATTGGAGATGTAGCGCCGGTTCCAGACAGGTTCGAAGATCGTATTGGCAAAACGCAGAAACAAGATGTTCTGGGCTGTTTCCTTGCCCAGATAGTGGTCGATGCGATAGACCTGATCTTCTCCGAAGGCAGCATGAACCTGTTTATTCAGTTCCTCTGCGGATTTCAGGTCACTACCAAAGGGTTTTTCAATGATGATGCGACGGCAGCCTCCTTCTTCATTGGTCATGCCGGCTTTAGATAGATTCTCGCAGATGGTTCCATAATAATCAGGCGCAGTGGCAAGATAGTATATGAGCTCGGAAACATCCTGCTCAAAGCGTTTGAGGTAATCCTTAAGCTTCAGGAAATCGTCAGGCACATCAAAGTTTCCCTGGAAATATCCTATCATTTTGGCGAATTCAGACCAGGCCTTCTCATCAATCGGTTTCCCGCCGTTCTGGACTATACTTTCATGCAGTCCTTCACGAAACTCCTCGTCACTCCATTCCCGGCGAGCCACTCCCAAAATGTGTAAGCCTTCCGGGAGACGCTGTTTTAGAAAGTTGTTGTACAATGCCGGGATCAATTTGCGATGGGTCAAATCACCTGAAGCACCGAAAATTACAATCGTTGTGGATCTGGTAGCTTGTTTTGTTTTAGTCATGATGATGCTCCCTGTGTGCTGCTGATTTTTGTGCGATTATAAGCTCTTGTATCCAGCATTTCGGCTGCCGCTTGATCGGCAAAGCAATGAAGCTTGCCAGATAGAGGTTTAATCATTTGAGCTGGCAGTTCTGCTTGAAGCCTGTCTGGCCTAAGTATCCTGGACAAAATGTCAGCTTTTCCTGAGCCGGAAACAACGAAAACTACATTCCTGGCATTGTTAATTACAGGCAGAGTCAGGCTAATCCTCTCAGCAGGCGGTTTAGGGGAATCGAACACCGGCACCACCAGGCGCTTGTTTTCTTTCAAAACAGGGTGATCTGGGAATAGTGAAGCAATGTGCCCATCTTCCCCAATTCCCAAGAGGATAAGATCAAAGCTGGGGAATTCGCCCTTTTTGAGATTAAATTCCTTGTTCAGCATTGCCTCATACGAATCTGCAGCGCTTTCTGCTTGAATTGGGTCATCCAGGGTGTATAAATGGTGTTTTGGTACATTTACCTTACTGAAAAACTGCCTGTAAGCTTCACCAGAATTGCTTTCAGGGCTTTTAGACGATACAATCCGTTCATCCACCCAGAACACTTGCCAGGCGGACCAATCGATCTCATCCCTCAGAGGGCTTAGAACTAATTTTCTGCTGGCAATATCAAGGGCAGAACCTCCCGGAATAGCCAGGGTAAAGCGTCCCCGCTCGTTGATGGATTTTGCTGAAAGAGCAGCTATTAAAGTGGCAAGTCTTAAAGAGAGTTCATCCGCAGTTATGCAAATAGTAATATTAGGATGATCGGCAATATTTACAAGTTGTTTATACATTGTTCCACACCTCCTGTATAGCGGGATAGTCTTCTCTAACAGTAAACTGGCTTGTTTCCATTATTCTTCGGCATTAATATCTCCGTCCCAGATGATTTTATCTTTAGCGCAATATCAGTTTCGTTGTGACTTGAATAGCCGCAACTCTTATCTTATACATAATAAGCTGTTTCCAGCATTATACAAGCCATTAGTATGACGATCGATGGGGGATCCAAGACTGCGCTGGCAAGATCCGCGTTTCGCCTGAGAGAGGAGCCCACCCTAGGAGCGAGTTTTTCTGTATTCTTCAAAAACCCGATTCTACAAAAAACGCCAGGCCGGTCTCAAATCTGACCAGCCTGGCGTTAATCAAGTGTTATAGATTGTTCTTATTAAGTTATTTACGCTTTACCTGCGGGGCAGTGCGTGAATCAGTATTGGCCTTCACATAAAAGAAGGCACGGCTATCCAATCCGGCTGCGGCCAGATCTGCATCGGTCAGCTCAATATATGCATCTGTTGCAGTGCCCACCAGGATAAATGTGCCATCCACAGTGCTACAGCCATAGACCTGATAGCTGTTGGCATTATCCACTTCGTCCCAGGCAAGGCTCACAAGACCTGGATCCTTAGCAATAATAAGGTTTTGGGGAGCTTCTACTGCTCCTGAGGGTTCCGTTACATTCAGGGTAATCGGGATCATCAGGAGATTATTCTGTGTAGAGGGAGGGTTATTGATGGCATTGTTGGAAATATACAGGTAGGCGTTCCTGGTTCCGAGCGTCAGATTGCTCGTATCAAAATGCATTGCTGTATTCACGGTGGCACCAGGGGCCACAGTTCCGCTGTAACTGCTGGCGCTGATCCATTTGTCACCGGTAATAAAGGCATCAAGGCACCAGTCTGCGCCAATTACGGGAGTCCAGCTATCTGAATTCGCACCAGAGTAACTGTGCCCGCTGCTGGCTGAAGAGCCCACCAAGTGAGGCCAGCCAAAACTGCTGATGCAATATACGGACACCCAAAAATCGGTGGTCATCACCAGAGGCGTAGGCAGAACATCTTCCATAACCTCAAAGTCTATAGCAGCATAGGTGGGAGAGGTGTACAGAGCTGTTCCTGTGCCACTGGCATCATATATTTTGAAGTAGAAAGTGCTGCTGCCCCAAGCTTCTGAGCCACCCGGATTATAGAACAAGGCGCGTAACCGGGAAATGGTAACTCCATTTGACCACATGCCAAAGTCTTCAATGTTGAACTTAGTGGCTTTTTCGCGATTCGTCGTTTTTGCGTTGTAATATGTATCAACTTCGTCGAAATCCGTGTAGCCCAGCCATTCTACAGCGCGATCGTTGGCGGAGCGGATGGAAGAGGAATCGATTCTCCTCAGATCAGAGCTGAACGGAGCCTTTTGGTAAGAGGCATTGCTACTGCTGGCACGCACAGAGCTCGTTAAGCGCAGCTCGTAATCCAGACTGCCTGTTCCACCGGGATTGCTGATCGCCAGGTTTATATCCTGAGTTTCTCCCAATACGAGATTGGAACTCAGGGCTTCAGGATTTACTGCAATCTCGGCCCAGGTAAGATACAGATTCTGAGTGCTGGTATTGTTTGCTGTCACTACTACATCATCTTGTACGGCAGGGAAATAGAATTGATCCGTGGCACTTACCTTCATCAGATGGGTCCCTGCCCGGATATTGTTAAGCTCATAGAATCCATCGGCATCAGAGTAAGTGAGCTTGGTTCCGGCTGTCACCAGGGCACCTGCCACGGGTGTGGTAGTTCCAGAGCGATAGACGTAGCCATTGATATTACCAAATTGGGGCGCCACGGGTATGCGGTTGTCGTTTACCAAGACGTCATCGATAAAGAGCATGAACTTATCCGCAGAAGCGTGCACGATGGCCAGATAGACCACCGGTTGATTCGCGCAGGCCGCAGGTAAGTTGTAAGTATAATTCGTCCAGGAAGTAGGCACATTAGCCTGGGTAGCCAGGAGCGTAAAGCTGTCTGGAGCAGTGTTATCCGTGGTGGAATAATAGACCTTGAAGGTTTCCGGATAGCCACCGCCATAAGACATAGCCCAGAAACTTAGGGTTGGTGAGCCTTCCAGGCTTAAGGCCGGCGTAATCATCCAGTCATCATTGGGAACAGCTTCGTTATTATAAATAGCCATGGCATGCTTTGCGCCCAGATGGGCAGAGACAT
>JAJBAW010000016.1 GCA_020532545.1 Candidatus Cloacimonadota bacterium
AGATCTGGATGATCTGCTTTTGAAGCGACACCTGAAAACTTGAGGAGATACGTTGAAGACTTTAACCGCCATATTCTTGTTGATGCTATCCGTATCGCTGCTAAGCGGTGAACAGACCCCTAAGTTCAAGGGTAGCGGGAGCCTAGGTTGGATCAATGGTGCGACCCTCGGAATGAGCGTGAAGACCAGCGCTAAACCCAATCGGGAACACTATGTCAACGCCATTTTTTATACCCGTGATTCTTTGTGGTATGCCGGCTTGAATTTTGAACAGAGGTTCTATCATTCCAAGCATTTCTATACCCTGCTCACTACAGGGCTTGACTAGATTGAAATGGTCAATGCATTCGGTGATCCCGGAGGCGGTAATTCTGGTGACGCAGATAGATACGGTTCATTGCTCTTACCTCACGTCACTGTAGGACTTGGTTACCAGACCCCTTTGACAAATGATATTAATGTATTCATTGAGTGGGATGTCGGTATCAAAGCTTCCATCAGTAACATCAATATCGGATTTACTTTTTAGGATTGAGCCTCATATCAGAGCAAGAAGAAAGCTTGACAACTTATCGGTTTTGAACAGTTTCTATCCAATAATGCTCTTTTCTGAAAATTGTTATTGACACAAAAGGCAGGGCAATTATGTAGTAACAAAAATTGTTAAAGAGGTATCGCATGAAACAGTTTTATCTCATATTAATGGTAGTTTGTCTACCGCTTTTTGCTAACGCTGGCTTACTGAACAAGATTCAGCATACTGGCAAGCACCTTCCCCAAACCTTGAGCCGGGATTTCAGGCTCTCACATGAGATCACGAGTTACAAAGAGAGCGGAGTTTGGGCGCCATCTTCGAAAAACATAGTTTTTTACTCTAATAGCCACCCTGCCCAGGCTGATTCAATACATTCACATCTCTGGGATGGAAGTGGCTGGGGAGTCCCGATGTCTTTTGGTTACTACCAATACAACGCTGCCGGAATGGTTACAAGCGCTGTAATGAGCATGATGATGATCACCGATACCGGTGTGCAGAAGATTCCATTCTTCCGCACAGAAGCTTTTTATGATGCACAAAACCGCATCATCCATTACAATATGTTCACCAAAAACTTCTATGAAGAAGATTATGTAACCTGGATTCCTGAACAGAGAATTCATATTGCATATCTGGCGAATGACCAATTTAAGATGTCCTCCTGGGAACAGGACTACCTGGAAGAACATATGTTCTATAACAGCACATTCAGCTTCGATGGTTCTGGCAGAATCACGGAAGAACTCAGCTATGTCTCTGCAGACTCCACAGATTTTGTTCTGGATAGCAAAACTGAGACCGTCTATCATCCCGCAGACAATTCCACGGGGGCAGATTACATCAGCTATATTTCCAGTTTCTTGGGCTCAAGCTTATCCCTGATGTTCTGGGATATGCCCATATTGATTACCTCCAATACACAATATTCGAGGGAATTTGGGGAATGGAACCCGGAAAATCGGAACGTATGGGAATTTGATGCATCACTCCGCAGAATCCGTCAGGACGAAGATTCGTATAATGGAGATGACTGGACGACAGACAATAGGACTCTCTTTACATATAATACCAATGGTACTCTGGAAACCAGCATCGAGCAGTCTGGATTTACCGGAGCTTGGACAGATGAAACCAAGACCGAATTCTTTTGGGATGGCATTACCGGTAGCGAAGATCTCGTTCAGAACGTGAACCCTGCTCTGCAGATTAAAGCCTGGCCCATGCCTTTTGCTGAAAGCCTGAACATCAGCACCACCGCGAAATCCGGAACTACTTCCAGGATCAGCATCTACAATAGCCGTGGTCAATTGCTTCGGGAATTTACGGGCCTGGATAATCTGGTCTGGGATGGCAAAGATTCCCAAGGCAGAGATAGTGCGAATGGCATCTATTTCATCAGAGCAAACCAGGATAATACTTCTGCCGTGCGCAAGGTAATCCGTGTAAAATAAACCAAGCTTCAACCTTTGTACAAAGCCCGGGCCAAACACCCGGGTTTTTCTTTGTCTTGAGATCAACTGGTCATGAAGAGACGGTAAGAAGTGAGAGCCTTAGAATACTCTCAAACGGATTGTGGGGTCTAAATTGTAATTCACACCAAGATTTGTGGTCTGAGTAATTCTGATATGTTAAAATTCGCAGAACAGCAATGAGATAGGATTATATGTACATCGATATTCTCAGCCTCACTGCTTTATTCCTCTTTGGGGACAAATAGCGTTTGACACAGTGCTTAAAGCGATTAACGTATCATTAAACTAAGAAAAACGAGGTGTACCATGAAACGTATGTATATAATATTTATTGTAATTTGCCTACCACTCTTTGCTCAGGCAGGTTTGCTGAGCAGGATTCAGCAGACTGGCAAAAACTTTCCGAAATCCCCCAATCGCGATTTTAGACTCACACATGAAATCATGAGTGATAATGAGGAAGGAGTTTGGCTTCCCTCTGCAAAAACAGTTCTTCACTACTCTAATAGCCACCCTTCCCAAGTGGAATCGATACAAATGTATAGCTGGGATGAAGGCGACTGGGGAGCTGCCACAATGACTCTAACTTACGAATACAACGCAGCAGGAATGGTGATTAGCAGCCTTATGCAAATGGATTTAGGCGGTCAGGTAATCCCTTTCTCTCGCTCTGAATCCACTTTCGATGCGCAAAACCGCATTACTCGCTATGAAACGTACTCTATAGACTTCATGGATTTTGAGACTTGGGTCCCAAATTCCTGGGATAATTTTGAGTATGGACCAAATCACAGCTTAGAGATGTTCTCCTGGGAAAATACTGGTGGAGATAACCAGTACTTTCATAGCACCTTTGATTATGATAGCTCTGGCAGGATTACGGAAGAACTCTCCTATGCATCCGTGGATTCTGAGGAATGGGTTTTCGACACTAAAGATGTGCTCAACTATCACCCCCAGGATAACAGCACCGGAGCCGATTATATAGCCTACCTTTCCAAAATGTATGGCTCTACTGTATTCTTAATGGATTGGAATATTCCCATCTTGATAACTTCCGCTACCAGCTCTTTTTGGAATGGTGAGATTTGGATCTCGGATTACCGGTCTGTCTGGGATTATGATGGATCCTTGCGCAGAAGCCTCCAGACCGATGAAGACTGGCTGGGAGATGGGTGGATACCTACAAACAAAACTGTATTCCATTACGATTCGAACGGCAATATGGCCAGTGTCATCATGCAGGAAAATTTTGGTGGATCCTGGGAAGATGAATCCAAGATCGAATACTTCTGGGAAGGCTATACCAGTAGCGAGGATCTCGTGCAAGATGTAAGTCCTACTCTGCAGATTAAAGCCTGGCCCATGCCTTTTGCCGAAAGTCTGAACATCAGCACTTCCGCAAAATCCGGGGCTATTCCCCAGATCAGCATCTATAACAGCCGTGGGCAACTAGTCAGAGAATTTACGGGCTCGGAAAAGCTCATCTGGGATGGCAAGGACTCTCAAGGCAGAGATAGTGCCAATGGCATTTACTTCATCAGAGCAAACCAAAATAATAGTTCTGCCGTGCGCAAGGTAATCCGTGTAAAATAAACCAAGCTTCAACCTTAGATAAAGCCCGGGCTGAACACCCGGGCTTTTTTAAGATTGTGTTTTGGCTGATCAGCGCAGCTTTTTGGGCTCTATGTATTCATCCTGATGGCGATAGCGCCAGCTCAGGAAAAAGCGGTCCAATGCTGCCACCAGCCCAAACAAAGTCATGGAAAGCACGATGATCACAAAGATCACGGCAAAGACATCGGCAGTCTGAAAAGACTTGGTGGCGCGGGTCATATAGATGCCCAGTCCGGCAGAACCGCCCAGCCATTCACCGATCACAGCGCCCATCACACTATAGGTGGCCGCGAGTTTGAGGCCGGTGAAGAATCCCGGCAGGCTGGCAGGCAATTTCAAATAGCGAAAGCATTTATAAGACGAGGCGCCCAAGGCTTTCATGAGCCTGATCTGCTCCACCGGCACACCTTGAAAGCCTTCAAATAGACCCAGTGTGATAGGGAAAAAGCACATCAGAATCACCATAAAGATCTTGGCGGATACGCCATAGCCAAACCAGATGATGATCAGGGGTGCCACCGCGATCACCGGAACTGTCTGCGAGATCACCAGATAGGGATAGATGAGCTGCTTGAAGAGCTTCGAGGCATCCATTAGAATCGCGGTGAGAGAGCCGATCACGATGCTTACCAAAAGACCAGTAATCGCCGCCAGCATGGTGGGCTGAAGATGATGCCAGATGAGATGGCTTTTTTGGGGGAAGACCTTCAGCACATCCAGGGGCGAAGGTACGATCCAAAAAGCGACTAAGCCGCGGGCAGAAAACCACTGCCAGAGCAGGATCAAGACTATAAACAGGCCCAGAGGCAGCAGCTTGTTTTTCACCACTCCCCTACCAGCCTGATCTCTGTTTCCAAGGTAACCTGATAGCGCTCGTACACGGTTTTACAGATAAATTCGATGAGGTCCAACACGTCCTGCGCGCTGGCCTGTCCCAGATTCACGATAAAGCCGCAGTGCTTGTCTGAAATTGCTGCATCGCCTATCCTATAGCCTCTGAGGCCACAATCCTCCACCAGTTTTCCGGTGAAATGCCCTTCAGGACGTTTGAAGACCGAACCTCCGCTGGGCTTATCCATGGGCTGCTTTTCCAGGCGCTTGCGTTCAATCTCTTTCATGCGCTCCTGGATGGCAGCGGGATCATCTTCAGTAAGTTTGAAAACAGAGCTCAGATGAATGAGGCCACGTGTCTGCAGAGCGCTCATGCGGTAGGAAAAGTCATGCTGATCTGCTCTCAGATGCAAGATGGGATCGAAGCTGCTAAGATGCTCCAGATCCGGGATCAAGCATTTGCTGCAGTACAATACGTCTTTGATTTCGCCACCATAGGCGCCTGCATTCATAAACACAGCACCACCCACAGAGCCAGGAATACCATGGGCAAATTCCAGCCCGGCCAGTCCCTCTTTTTGGGCAAATTCGCATAATTGCCTGAGCTTTACGCCGGCAAAAGCGGAGAGGTAGTTCTCATCCCGGGTGATCTTTTTAAAGCCTTCCATGCCTATCACCAGGCCGCGGATGCCTTTGTCTGAAATCAGCAAGTTCGTCCCTTTGCCCAGGATGAAATAGGGGATCTGCTTCTGCAAAGCGTAAGTAAGCAGTGCGATCAGATCTTTTTGTGTATGCGGAAGCGCCAGTACATCGGCCGGACCTCCGATCTTGAAGCTGCTGCGCTGTGCCAAAGGCTGATCAAAGAGCAGGTGACCGTTTTCATAAAGCTGCGGAAAGTGGTCTTGGAAATCGCGTTTCATATCTGAGAAAAGAACCTCGTTATTTCATTGATGAGCTGGAGTTCATCTTTTAGTTCCAGATGTTTGCCAGGCAAAATCTCTTTGAAGTAACTGCCATAGCGTTTTTTACTCACGCGGCTGTCCATGATGAGCACGATGCCGCGATCGGTCTTGGAGCGGATCAAACGGCCAAAGCCCTGACGCAGTTTCAGCAAGGCATTGGGCAACATATAATGCATAAAGGAGTCTTTCTGCTCCCGCTCCAGTTTGTCGATATAGGCCTCCACCAAAGGCTCGGAAGGCACTTGGAAGGGAATCTTGTACAGGATGAGCAGCGAGAGCGATTCTCCCTGCACATCCACCCCTTCCCAAAAGGATGAGGTGCCCAAAAGCACAGCGTTTTTGGACTTTTTAAACTCTTCCAGCATGCCGCTGCGGCTGCCACCTTTGCCTTGAGCAAAGAAGGGACGCTTGGCATAAAACATATCATCAGAGACCTGATCGTAGGCTGCATCCAGATCTCGATAGGCCGTAAAGAGCGCCATGGTGCCCACATCGGTAGTATTTAGTATCTGTTTCAAACAGGCGATGGCTTGGGCATGGAAAAACTTGTCCTTGGGCTCCGGCAAAAAGCTGGTGATGAGCAGCTTGGATTGGGTATCATAATCAAAAGGCGAATCCACAATGCGACAGACCACCTGCTTATCCTTCATCAAATCCAGTCCTGATTGCGCCAAAAAGTATTTGAATGAACCCCTGAGCGCCAAAGTGGCAGAAGTAAAGACGATAGACGGAATCTGCTCATAGAGCATCCTGGTCAGGAAGCTATTCACTTCGATAGGCGCATAATTCAGGATGGAGGAAGGCGCATTGCGGTCTGGCCGGTTGGGATTCTCGATCCATAAGGCGAAGTTATTCAAATCCGGATTCAGGATACTCAGTAGCACGCCTTCCATCTCGGAGAGACGCATCACAAAAGCGGAAATGCCTTCCAGATGCTGATCATAGGCCGGCATCTGCTTGGCCTCCAGGGAGCTGACCACATTCTCCAGAGCCACGGCAGCTTTCAGGATCTCCTTGAAGGCCAGGCTGAAAGTCTTCAAAAGCTCAAAGATTTCCGGGATCTCGGCCACTGCCTTGATGCGGAGTTTGTTGTAGCTATCCGCAGCATCGCATTTGGCACCGGCCAGATTGAAGATATCCGTTACAGAATTGCGGCTGTCTGAAATGAGCTGCTCCAGGCGCAAAGCGAGAGCGTTGCATTGCTCCTTTTTCTGCTCGCTGAGAGCGCTTTTCTCCAGAGCTTTTTGCAGATTGCTGATAAAGTCATTCTTACGCCGGCGGGAGGAACTGGCGATTTGATTGAACAAAATGGAGACGTCCGCATAAGAGAGGCTGGAGCCAAGATGCTTGGAGGCCGAAGCCATGAGGTTGTGCGCCTCGTCTATCACCAGATACTTGTATTCTCCCAGGCTGCTGTTTTCCATGCGCATATCGGCCAGGAGCAGCGCGTGATTTGCCACCACCACAGAGGCGTTTTCGACCTCCCGGCGCAGATTCATCACATGACAACTGCGGTAATTAGGGCATTTGCGGCCACCGCAGAGATAGCGATCTGAACAGACCTTGCGCCAACTGATGCTGAAGCGGGAGCGATCGAAGCTGGAGTTTTCCGAAATATCCCCGGTCTTCGTGTGCAGCTTCCAGATGTAAAGATAGAGCAGCGCCTCTGCATCCCAGGTGCTGAGCTCTTTGCCGCTTTGAGCGAGCAGCTCTTCCCAGCGGCGTTCACAGATGTAATTCTCCCGGCCCTTGATGAGTACTGCCTTAAAGGGAACGGGGAGGATCTTCGCCAATTGGGGCAGGTCTTTGTAAAAAAGCTGTTCCTGCAGATTCTTGGTATTTGTGGAGACCACTACGCGGGCTTTATTTCGATGCGCAAACTCCAGGGAAGGAACCAGATAGGCAAAAGACTTGCCCACCCCGGTGCCAGCTTCCACCACCAGATGCTCTTCCCGGGTAAAGGCTTCGGATACAGCCTCTGCCATCTGGAGCTGTCCCGCGCGGAATTCAAAATTGGGAAAGCGCTGGGCAAAGAGCCCGTCTTCCGAAAATACCGCATTCAGTTCTGGATTCTGAGCCGCTGGTATAAGATTGTCAATCACATTGTAATAGGGACTCTCCAGCTTGGCCGAAGGCGGTGCGGAGATCGCATTCTGGCGTTGATAGCGGATGAGCTCTTCCAGGAAGCTGCTACTCTGCATCTGCGCCATGGTCAAATATGACAAAATCCGCGCATTCACCACCATGCTATAATACTTCGTAATGTGCCCTGCCAGAGCGATGAGGAGCTCTCCTGCAGCCACAGCATCCGCATCAGCCCGATGGGCGTTTTCCAGAGGGATGCCAAAGTGCTGCACCATCGTGCCCAATTTGTGATTTGCTATAAAAGGCATATAGATACGCGAAAGCTCCACCGTATCCCAAGTGGCATTCATCAAGGGAAATTCGCCGATCAGGGCAAAATTGTGATTGATAAAACCGGTGTCAAAGCCCACATTGTGCCCCACCAGGGTGTCTTTGCCCACAAAGTCTTTGAGCCTGTGCAGCACGTCCTTGATGTCCGGGGCGTCTTTGAGATCAGCAGGCGAAATATGAGTGAGATGCTGGATGAATTTAGGCACCTTACCCCGCGGCTTTACCAGGCTCACAAATCTCTCTGTCGCTTTACCATTAACGAACCTCACAGCAGCGATTTCGATGATCTCATCCCGCTGCTGCATCAGCCCTGTGGTTTCAATATCTAGGGCTACAAAATTAAGTGTGTCTGAAAATATCATTACTCGTCCTTAAAGAGGCTATAGCGCTGCAATTTCTTGATCAGTCCTTGTCGGGACAGTCCCAGTTCCCGCGCTGCCTGCGTTTGATTCCAATCGTACTTATCCATTGTGGCACTTATCATTTCGCGCTCCAGCTCTTCCACGGCTTCTTTCAGATTCAGTTTGCTGCTTAGCAAGTCGATGGTGCGAGTCTGCTCTTGGTGGCCGTGTACTTCATCGGAGAAATCTTCCGGCACGATGAAGGTATTATCATCCACCAGAGTCACAGCGCGTTCAATCTCGTTTTCGAGCTGACGCACGTTACCGGGAAACTCGTAGTTTTCCAGAGTCTTCATCGCTTCTGCGCTAAAGCCCAGCACGTTTTTGCCGATGCGTTTGTTGTATTTGTCCAGAAAATGGATGGCCAAAAGCGGCACATCTCCGGGACGGTTTTTGAGAGGGGGCACCAGGATACGAATCACATTGAGGCGGTAGTACAAGTCCAGACGGAAATCGCCTTTATGAACTTTCTCCAAAAGCGGAACGTTTGTGGCGCAAACCACGCGCACATTTACCTTTTCGGTCTTGGTAGCGCCCACCCGCTTGACTTCACCTTCTTGTAAGAAGCGCAGGAGCTTGGCCTGGGTGGATTGGCTGATGTCCGAGATTTCATCCAGGAAGAAGGTTCCGCCATCGGCGATCTCAAAGAGCCCTTTTTTATCATAAGCCGCACCGGTGAAGCTGCCTTTGACGTGGCCAAAGAGTTCACTCTCCAGAAGAGATTCTGGCAGTGCACCGCAGTATTGGGCCACGAAGGCTTTGTTATCGCGATTGCTGCCATAGTGCAAGGCTCTGGCCAGCAGCTCCTTACCAGTTCCGCTATCGCCTTCCAAAAGCACGGTGGTAGGGGTATCCTTCACCTTTTCGATGATCTCAAAGATCTTCATCATCTCCGGGCTTTTCCCGATGATATTGGCATAGAGATTGCCCTTGTGCAGTTGCTCACGAATCGTGGCATGGCTCTTTTCCAGATTGGCGCTGCGGATGTTTTCGATGATCACGATGATCTGGTTTGAAAGCGCATTCAGCAGGTTGATGATGCGCTCGCTGAAATAGTGGGAGCCGCTTTTGCAGAACAGCACCACCACCCCCATGTTGTTTTTGCGGATGGAAAGCGGCAGCAGCAGGATGTTGTTGTATTTGGACGCAAAGTGCGGTTGTTTATAGTTTTTCAGCTCATTATCCTGATGCACTTCGGCACAGAGATTCATCATCATATCGTAGTCCGGTGATTCCGCAGAGAAGTTCTTGAAGAGCTTATACTCCCAGGTATCAGGGAGATTGGAGCTGCTATGCAGGCAGAGGATGCCGCCATCGGCCTCTGAAATTTCGATCAAACTGGTCAGAGACTGTTCGATGATCAGATCCAGATCGGCGATGGTGTTCAGCTTTTGGGTGATTTCATAGAATTGATTGAGCAGATTCTCCTCGAACTTCACCTCTTGCATTTGCGAGGAGTATTCGCGTGAGATTCTCTGCATGAGGATGTCGTTTTGCTCCAGGAGCTTGATCGAACCGTATTTCTGGATCACCTTTTTGTTGTTTTTGAGAATCTGCAGGGCTTGCTCCCAATCCTCCAAATCCAGCAGCACACCGGCCAATTCATAATTCACCAAGGATAGCTCATAGTTATTACCGGAGGCTACAAAGCATTTTATCGCTTCCTCCAGATAGCTCTTGGCATTCTCCAGGTTTTTGCGCTCCAGCAGTGCCTTCAGATAGTAGGTCCAGCCGATCTCAAAGTCATTTTGCTGCTCGGTGGCCAGCTTCAGCGCTTCATTGATGTAATAGTCCGCGCTTTCGGCATTGTGGGTCATGATAAAGTAGTAAGCCTGATTTTGGCAACCTTCCACGATCTTATCCCGCGCGCCCAGAGCCTTGAAGAAGTCAAAGCTTTCCATCAGATAGCGGTAGGCTTCTTTGAATTTGTGCAGCTTCGTGAGCACAGAGCCCAGATTGCCATGCAGCTCTGCTTTGATGTAGTCATCGCTCACCGAAGGCAGTAGCTCCAAGCCCTTGAAATACAGATCATAAGCCAGGTTCAATTCCCCGCTTTTCTCATAGACTTCGCCCAGATTATTGAAGCTGCGCAGTAGCCCTTCACCAAAGTTATTCTCCTGAGAGAGCTTGATCGCTTTTTCATAATACTCTATAGAGCCCTTCCAATCCCCCATTTTGAAGCTGAGCGCACCCAGATTGTTCAGTGAGGCGATGGTATTGCGGAAGAAGTTAAATTCGATGGCGGTTTCCAGGGATTTCTTCAGCGCATCTTCCGCGCGAGCATAATCCCCATGATCCATCATGGTCACACCGATGTTATTGTATATATTGGTAATATTATAGGGCTCCGAGAGCAGCCGCTGGATCTTCAGCGCTTCTTCCAGATAGTACAGCGAGCGCGTAGCATCGCCTTTGTCGTCCATCAGACCACCCAGATTGTTGAAGCACACCGAGATGCCATTGAGGTTGTAATCCTGCTTTTCCAGTGCCAGGCTCTCCAGGAAGAAGTTCTCACTCTGATCCCATTCGCCCTGGAACATATACAAAACCCCGAGGTTGTTATAGATCGCTGCCAAACCGTTGTGATCATCCGCCAGTTTATACAAGGTTTCAGATTCCCGGAAAGCTTCCTCGGCTTGATCCCATTCGTTGATATAATAGTGGATCTTTCCGCGGATCTTCTTGGCTTCGGCCTGGATGAGATAGCGCCGGTGCTGATCATCAATCCCGCTCAGGGATTGCATCACGGTATCCAGAGTCTCAAAGGCCTCGTTAAAGTTTTCACTTTCGGCCTGAATATCGGCTCTCAATAGCAAGATGCGCGCCTTCCAATAGCTGTCTATAGTAGCGGGAGAGTATTTCTTGATGATTTCAAGGGCAAAATTGCTGGAATTCACCGCAAACAGATTCTTGGAGAGATGGTAAACCGTTTCTTCGGCAGGCAGGTTATTTTCTGTGCAGATGTGCAGACATTCCCGATAGTAATCCACGGCCTTGTCTTTTTGCGCCAGATTGGCATAGCAGGCAGCCATCTTCTGCGTGTACAACAGCTTGTCCTCAGGTTTTGTGCTGATCGAGCTCAGATATTCATTGATCTTGAGATTGCTTTCGGCATCGCTCAGGATCTCAAAGAGATGAGCCATGGCAGCAAAGAGTTCGGCGCTATATGTGCCTCCGTGAATATGCAGACGCAAACGGATCTGAGTCCCCAGCTCTTTCTTTTTCAAGAAGGCCAGGATCTTGCTCACTAGTGGCTTGGGCAGCCTCTGAGGGTCCTGATGTAGCCATTGACTGAAAGCGCGCTTTTTTTGCACCACAGAGCTCTCTTCCACAGTTGCCAGGAGTCCTTTCTCGATTAAAGCCTTCATGTCCATCTTGATGCCCTTGCGGCCCAAAGCTTCGGCGATCAGCTCCACATCCAATCCGTCCATGATGTACATGGCGGTGAGGAATTCACTCTGCGCTTTCGTGAGCCCATCCAGATTCTGAAAATAGATGCTTTCAGGGTCGTAAGTCTTTTCCAGATAAGGGCTGAGGTCAAAGCCAGTCTTGGGCTGGGCCTCCTCCATTTCCGCAAAGATGCGCTCCAATATCATCAGATTGCCACCCGAGATATTGTGCAGAATCTCGCCCTCTGAGATATAGCTCAGGCGCGTGCTGGGAAATATGCTGCCAAGAAGATTCTGCAAATCTTCGGCGCCCAAAGCCGGCAAGTATTCTACTATAGAGAAAGGGAAGAGATGGCTCTGCGAGAGCACTACCACCTGAATGGCAGCTTCCGCCGCATATTGCACCAGATATTGCAAAAAGTCCCGGGAATAAGCATCCAGGACATCGCTATCATCTATCACTAGCACCATGGGCATCAGCAGCTTCTTTTGCAAGAGCAATTCGGTGAGATAATAGAAGAAATCGTACTTTTTGCCGGTATAAAACTTCTCGTAATGAGTCTCATAGATCTTCATCTGCTCGTTTTCGTCCAGACCTGTGATAATCTCGATCAATTCCGGGAGATGATTGAAATAAAGCGGATGGGGAGTAAAATAAACTATCCGTTTGTAATGCTTCTCCAGGGCGGAAATGATCGGTTTTATCAGATAGGATTTCCCCGAGCCGGACTTGCCGGTGATTTCCAGCAAATGGCTGCACGTGTTATCCTTTAGCGGCTCCAAGACACGGTTCAAATCGAAGCGCTCGGTTACAAATTCATGCATTTTATGATAAAGCTTCTCAGGCATATTTTCTGCTCCTGAATCTTTAGTTTACAACGCAACTGTAAAAAGAATTGACATACTGTCAAGTAAAATATCTAAATGCGGGTTTTGGGGGCTCTCTTCTTAATAGAAAGCCCCAGGACATTGGGGCTTTCTTTCAAATCCGGATAAGAAGTGACACCTGAAATGTCAAATCAGCAGGATCTCATGCCTGTCAGAATCGACAGCATTTTGTCAAATCATGACAGCAATTTGGCAGGTTGTGACACCAATTTATCAAACGTGAAGATTATCCAAGAATAATCCTAGCTATTCTCTTATCACATGACCAGTCTATAAATCTTCTTTAGATTCTTCTTTAGTAGATTCATAAAAAGCTTTCAGCGCTATAGCGTGCTTCTGAATGTACTTGATAGAAAGCTCTTCTCCATTTAAAATAAGATCTAACTCGAAGCTCTCACTTGTTGGATCAATGCTTTCTATTTGTTCGATTACTCCAGGGCTTTTCAATCTACCATAGACCATTTGAGCAAAGTGGTGGGCACACAAGCAGATTGCATTACCAGTCATATCAGCACTATCGGAAACCTTTCTGGGAACAAGGAAATGTGAGATAAAGAATGGTCTCCCATTCTTCTGACAAAAAGTTGACCCGCATATCTGGCACTTTCCAGAATACCATCTATTAAGAGATTCCCTTACAATCGGATCGGGGCCATCAAGTATTCTTCTCCTCACTTCTCTGTATCGTTCAGCTTGATCGCGGCTGTTCTTGTTTTTATCACTGGCTCTATCGTATTCTTTTTCATAGCGGCCTTGGGGATCGTTGGAGCTGCCATTATCATCATTCCACTCATCATCATCGTTGATGGGTTTATCCTTGGTATTGAAGCCGGAGAATAACTCTTCTGCGAAGCTTTGCTCTGCTTCTTTCTCTTCATTATCCTCTGTTGCACTATCCTCTTCAAAGTCAGATCTTTCGTCTGAATTAGTTTTGTTGTTTGCCCCCTTCCCAGAGCTCTGACCGGATGAACCTCCAGAGTAAGGTCCGCGAGTCTTGTGACGTTGCTGAGCACCATCCTGCGAAGATGAATCAGTTCCTCCGCCTGCTCTGTCATCATCAGCTTGAGCAGCATTATCGTCATCATCTTCTTCTTCTGGAGCAGAAGATGAAGCTTCCTCGCTAAGTAGCTGCAGCAGGTCGTCACCCAATTTCCAGTTCTTCTCTTTAAGAGTATGGGCTAAATCGCTTTCACCATTACCAAGACAACCTTTTATCCAGGACTGTAATTCTTCATCAAACCCAGTGATCGATAAAATTCTGGCAAGCTCATAAGCAATCTCACTGATGTTTGCAGATTCCTTATAGATGAGCCTTTTATGAAGCAAGTCACAGTAGCAGTTACTGGATTGTTGTACGCTTTCCCCATCTAAGTGATACTCAAGTTTGAGCGTATTTACAGAGTATTCTAGTAGGTTAAATGCTTTTTTAAGCAGATCATCGCTTTTCAGAGAGTTGTATAAATCCAGTCTTTTTTCTTTTATCCATATTCCTATTAGAAGCTTGGATGATCTTGTTAGATATCTATTGGGATTAATCAATTGTGGCTCATCTAAGCTAATCAGGCCAGACAGTACTGATCCCTTTAGAGAGCGAATCCCAAATGTCTGATACATGTCTTCCCAATTGCCATAACTAGTGGTTTTGGGATACCAAGCATATTCAATTCTTTGATCCCCGAATATTTCCATTAGCCCACCATCATCAGGTATCAACACCAACCCTCGATCAACGAAATGCTTGTTTGTTGACCACAATTTTGCTTGGGAAAGGAAATCCTGCCACCACCCCTCATTATTATCTGGCTCATTGGCAAAACGCATTTTCAGTTTGTTGTAAACAATAACCAGCTTTGCTTCGATCCTATCTGCCTCAATCGCTTCATGCATCTGTGTATCAAGCCAGAGTTTACAAAACTCTCTATCACCGATATCGGTGGCAACACCTAATGTACCAACAAAGAATTCACGGAGCTTGGGGTAAGTCTTCTCCAGATAACAAAACTCATTGGGAAATAGATCACTGCGATCGTTCCAGATGCATACATTTAGCGATACCCACTTTTTCGAGTCTCCACTGGGAATTAGTACACAATCCATACTAAATAGCTTTGCCTTGATGTCCTCCTTAGTGTCTGAATTGAGGATTCTGGGATTTAGAGTTGAGTAGATACGTTCTGCCATCTCAACGCTGCCAGAGCAACTAGAGGAATAACTTTTAAGAGTTGAGATCAGCTGATCATTCGACAGCCTATCTATGATTTTAAAGTACTCTGTAACATTATCATTGAACGTGATTGTGTCCTCAAGATATGGTACAGTGTCACCAAGCACATCCATGATATCGGGAACATTTTTAAAGACCCGGGAAGGTTCATAGAAACCTTTTGTGGTTGGAACCCATGGACGCTTGTCTAAGAAATCCGTCATTTCGGAACTTAGTTTTTGGGAACGTGGGCGACGATTATAACTAGTGACTTTAGATTTTAGTTTATCCTCTAATTCATAAGTTCCCTTAATGCCTATCCCATTAAGCCATTTTACCAATGAAAGCGATACCTTGGGAGTTATCTCTGCAGCCAACCCTGATGGTCGTTTTACTCTCCTAAGTGTCAATTCGGACAACCTACTATTGGCAGAGTATTCTGTCCCCCATTGCAAAGTCTCTTTTTCTTCAACAGAATAATCATTAGAATCGCGCCAATGATACAAATCTATCAGATTTGGGTAAATTTCTTCCGTTGGAAGTGATGGATACCTACTCGCATTTGCTAATGTAACTAATGTAGGAATCTTTCCATTTTCCTTTAAATAAGAATCTGATAGTATATGGAGATGCAATCTGTCCTCAACACTGGAAAATAAGTTCTGCCACCCGCTTTCAGGATCTAACCCCATCGGTGTGATCAACTCATCAGACCTGCGGTTTATCGAAGATAGTGGGACTTTATTCCCATTACTCAAAAGTATCGGAATATCATCAATTACCATCTCCTTCCTCATATGCAAGAGTATGTATTCTGTGGCTGCTATAAAATCTTCATCACTAAGTGATTGATAGATTGATTTAAACCACTTAAAGACTTCCTCTGCATAATTGGCCAGGTCAAAATGTTTTACTCGTAATGTATTTGCCAACCAGCTCATTAGGTTTGGATATTCTTTTACCAAGTTATAGAAACTATCATTAAGAAAGCGGATGGGAACTTTTATACAAGCTGGTGCACCCTTCAACGCTTGGATATCCTGCTCAGTAGCCTCGAAATATATGGGTTGCTCGTTAACACAGGAGTATCGAACCTTCTTGCTTTCCTTTATTGGGATTATGGGATAATGTGTTAGTCCCAAAACTACAGTTTGATTTTCATATTGATTTGTGTGTTTAGAAAGATATTCATAAACCCTGATCAGTCCCTCAAAACCTATGCTCAAGACCCAATCTGCATCGGTTAAGCACTGAGAGACATGCGTCTGACCAATAGGTTCAATTCCTATAGCCTCGCCAACCTTACTGGGCATTGCATTCTGTAGCTCTTTTTTGATAAGTCTATTTACCAGTACTGGAGGTAACTTAAGATCGGATATAACTCTTCGGAACTCGACAGAAGATAAAGTATGTGAAGGAACTACGAAATTCCCACCAGGCTCAGTAGGAATGATTTCCAGCTTTGCCAAACCCTCATGTATTTCACTAACTATCGGCTCAAAGAAAGACACCTTGCTGGCTAAGGGGATATGTTTGAAAATCTCATATCTGTAATCCTTCGATCTTATCAATTTAGTGAAAGCTTCGATAAAGAGGTCTGGTATTTGATAGCGCAGCCAAATGTTCCAGGGGCTGGTTTCGTCCAGTGCTTCACGTGAACTGGTCAACAAAAAATCCGCATTAATAATAAAGGGTAATCCAGTGTTCTCTAAAACCGGTAAATAGGCATATATGGAGCCTTTGATAGATTGATTATCTGTGGGAAAGGCTATGGTAATATCTCTATCAGATACCCCATCTCTATCTTCGGCGAATAGATTATCTGGCCTCTGGTATTTCTTAGTGTATAGTAGATATTTTCGCTGTTCGTTTGCTTCCACAGCACGATCACGCGTATGAACATTGATGTGGACGAACGTATCATTCTCTACAATCTTCTCAATACAAAGCTCGTACTCATATTCAACTGAGAACCTGAGATACCGGATCTTATCCAAGAATAGAATGGTCTCCGGAGAAAACTCCTTCATCATATTGAAAACCTCAGAAAAGTTTGATTTACCCTTGGCCAGTGGGAGTATGATGGTAGTTTGGTTGATGTCCACACCGTCAGGAACTAATTCAACCCATTCCGGGACGATAAATCCCAATCCGAGGTCATTGATTTTTTCCGGGAAGCGAACCTGATAGTTATTTGAAAATATATATGGAGAGTTCGTGATATTGAATACTGACTTGAAACCTATCCCTTTCTCTCCAATATACCCGTCTCGCTTTTCTTTCAAAGAAGCACCAATTCTACACATTGCTTTCATGTTTGCTTCAGAAAAGCCGACTTCGTTGTTTACAATGATTAAAGCACCGTCAGAGTCCGGAGAATCAGTGGGGTCGTCTTTCACCAAGGTAAAGCTTAGAGATGGGTTTTTATGAATGTAGCTATTATCTTCTGCATTCTGGATTAATTCCACAATGAAGTGACTAACTTTACCATAGACATCTTTGGATAGCTTTTCAATGGATTCTTGGAGGTCTTCGAGTAGTGGGTTTTCTTCACCTCTTCGATCTGAATCATCTAACCAATATTTTTCCTTGCGGATCTTCATAATATGCTTATATTGCTCGCTCACCTACAATCCCTCCTTGATATTTCTGATTATCCCATACACAACCGGACTGACTACGATATCAGCTCTTTCAACAGCAATGTCCAGTGCCTGTGTATTCCTTGTAAATGCAGCTTCCAGGGATGCCAATTGCGAACGATACATTCTCAATATCTTTTCGTCGGTCACTTGTTCCATTTTATCTTGTATGGATGCAGTAACTGCCTTATGGCTTGTTTTAAGGCTTTGTTTCTTATACTCAGCTATTTCTTTAGTTCTTTCGATATGTTTCTGCTTTTCTTCCTTCCACAATTCATAATGACGAGATTCTAGGTGATCCCAATGATTCGACTGCGGATTTGAAGCTGGTCGGTATCCAGTAGCGTTCTCAAGTATGGGTATCAGCCTTGAGCCTATACTCGGATCTGAGCACACAGGCTTGAGTGTCAGATCGTTTTTGATACCTCTTGTTTCCCATTTATAAATCACAAAGTCATGTATTCCTTCTGGAATCTCTGGATCCTCTACTTGCAATTCGGTATAGGCAAAATCAAAGCGATCTGTATGGTGAGCAGCTTGTTTTACCAAGGGATGAAGTGCGTTTATCAACACCACTTTGGTGTCTTTCACAGCATATTCTGTATTGAATGTAATGCTAAGATGCGGATTTGCATCTTTTAGCCATTTCTCCCAGGCTCTGCCGGGAGTAGAAGCGCTAAGTTTCATTGCCTGGTAATCTCTCAGCAGGATGCTTCTGGCTTCTTGCGATAAACGCAAGGTCTTGGGCTCTTTATCCCCTAGTATATATGACTGCTGAGAGCCAAACCTTTCATTCAGGTAGGATTTAATCAGGTGTTCCAACATTTTTGGTGATAACCAATAGCTACTGGCAGACTTGATATCTTGTTCTGTTCGATTAGTAGGAACCTCTATGCCAAATAGCTCATATTGCTGCTGTTCTAATTTCTCCTCTTCAACCATCTTTCGTATTTTGTTATCAGCCAGTTGTTGGAGTTTGATCTTTCTTTCCTCATCGGTTAGCTTTAGGTTTTCAGCAATATTCTTGATTGAAAGAGCTAATTCACCCAATATCTCATCAGAATCACCTATCGATTTCTCAAAGATGCCTATCCGCAGTAAGCAACGGTCATAGATATCCTCATCGACCGTCCCCTCGGTAATCATATTATAGATCAACACTTTTTCACTTTTCTGTCCCTTACGATCAATACGCCCGATTCTTTGCTCGATCTTCATAGGATTCCAGGGTAGATCATAATTGACCATTGTATCACAGAATTGATAGTCCAGCCCTTCGCAACCCACTTCGGAAAACAGCATCACATCTATGCTATCTTTATCCTCTTGGGGTAATTCAAATCTTCTACGCAAATCAAGACGATCTTCATCATTGACCCCGCCATAGATAAATCCAACTCTAATTCCGATCTTGAGAAGGTGTTTATGAAGATACTTTAGTGTGTGGATGAAACTGCTGAAAATCATAACCTTATTGTTGGGTAGGGATTGTTTGTCCTTCAAAACTTGTAACAAGGCATCAAGTTTAGGATCGCTCCCCGAAACTTGGGAAGCTAGCTCTAACAAGGTGTTCACTTCTTCTTTTATGCCTTGAATGATATCAATATCTGGGACAAAATCATATAGATCATCCCATAGTGATTCATCCAACCGACGATTAAGGATATCTTTTAGAAAAGGCAACAATCCAAAAATGCAGCTTGCAGCTTGTCTGCGGATAGTGGACATCAGGAAGTTGATGGATGTATTCCCACTAGTTTGTGTTAAAATTCTACGTTGAATATCCAACATTTCATCATGAATCAATGCTTGTTCCGGGGTGAAGCTTACCATTACAGTCTCAGGTTTGCGAATAACGAAGATGCCAATATCTCTTCTTCTGGTACGGTTAATCACTCCTGATAATGTGTGAAGGTCCTCAACTTCAGATATCGATTTGACTCTCTGCTCGTTTGTAATCAGGTCTCTGCTCAAATCTTGCAGAACTGCTGTGTAAGAGGGATTGTTTTGAGCAATAACGCGTCCCCATTCTGTCGTCAAGACCTCGATTAAGGCCTCTTTTGCATTTTCCTGCCATCCTGGTTGGTTTTGGCGCATGATTTTTACCGTACGCGTTATATATTGGTTTGGTTCCACCATCGTTCTGTAGCTATTACGATCAATGATCAAATCAGGACGCAATGTCTTCAATAAGACAAACAGATCCTCGCTCTTAGTCTGCACAGGAGTAGCCGTTAAGAAAACCACCGCATCAGCATTATTACATAGGTAGCTTACAATCTGATGAGCATATGTATTCGTATTTCTGATATGATGTGCCTCATCGACGATTATCAGATCAAAATGAGGTGGTGGGTCCAGATCTAATAGTCCGATACTCTTTCTGCCTCGCTTTGTCTCACCATGAAGCAAAGTTTCGTCAAACAACGAATATGGAATTATTGATCTTCTGTAATCTTGAGGCCACTCTCTCTCGAGGTCACATTCATTGATGCACAGCCTTAGCTGTTTGCCGTCAAGTTGCCGGAATGACTCATCAAATCTTTTCATTTCATTCAGCCACTTCTTCTCTGCCACCAATGGTCTGGGACAGATTATCAGTACTGATTGAAGCTCACTTCTTGCCTGGAGTTCCTTTAGGATTAATCCTGCTTCTATGGTTTTTCCAACTCCAACGCTATCTGCTATCAAGAGTCTGGAGCGATCTGACCTGATGAATTTCAATACAGGTCGAAACTGGTAAGGTATATAGTCAATCCGTGCAGAATTCAAAGAATAGAGAGTGCTGAGATTGGGTTGCCTGATCTGAAGTGCAGTTATGGTCGCATTAAACTCATCCAGATTCAAGAGCTTGAGTTCTTTCTGCGGAACAACTTCCAATTGAGATTCATAGAAGCTTTGAGCACCACCTTCCCCGAAGACATCGATCCTACACTCAGGCTTACTACTATGAATGCCGACCACTGCATATTGCTTGTCAGGAGATGACTTCAACCTTACAATCTGACCTTGCTCAAATCCTTGTGGTGTAGATTCATTTGTGGTTTGTTTCTGATCCTCATGTTTACTCCCTTTGATGATCTCTTGCTTTTTCTGTTGTATCTCTTCAATCAGTTTGCTGTCAGCATCGATCATCTTGAGGAACCTCTGTGTGGTATCCAAGTCCCGATATAAGTCATCATCGTTTATAGGTTTACTGCTTTTATGAGCCCAACGGTTACGTATTGACTGCATCTCTTTGAGATAATGCCTTTGTTCAGGTTCATAGTTCAGGTGATCTGATACTCTAAACCAGTTTTGATCAAAAATCCTCAGCAGAGCTGCTAGATCAAGCACACTGAGTGACCTATCTTCAGATTTAAGTAGATTGTCTTTCTGTCTTGGATTCAATACAGCAAGAACCATGTCTTGCCACCAGTTTTCACTGATATAGGGTAGTTGTTTCGATAGAAATTGACCTATCTCATGTGTCGTTGCATCTTGTAAATCGTACATTTTCATCCTCTCAAATGGTCACTAATGACCAACCTAATTCTTCAAGCTTTTTATGAGTTGTGCTTGGAATTCTATCTTTATGAAATGCTGCACACAAGAAATGAGTGGGTCTGCTCATAGCAACGTATGCCACCTTCAATGCGCATTTTTTATTCTTGCCGTCTTTCGATGAGAAAGTCTTATCCCCAGTCAAGTATTCATGGAGTTGATTACCGTTGAAATCATAGCTAAAGCACTCCAAGAATAGCGTCGCAGTGTGAGTTTGACCTTTTACTGAATGTACTGTTCCAACTTGTATGTCAATGCTATTTGAAGAGAAAATATTACTCACTGAGGAGGTGTTTTCCATTTGTTCTATGGGGTTAGTGATGAATTGACTTACTTGGGCTTCATCTATTTCAAAATACGGAAGCCAGGTTTCTTTAAGATATTGAATTATCTGTTCAAAAACGCAATGAGGATATACATCATCTTTGTGAAAGCAAGATGTTTTGTCACAAGCATGTTTAGCAATCTGCTTAACCCACAATGCCATCTTAGTTTTAAAATCAGAATCGAATTCTTCATCGTTCTTAAGAAACTTAACTAGTGATCGCTGAGTGTACCTCTTTCCATTTGTTGGATTGGTTTTATCCCCTTCGCTCAGCACTCTAAGGAATGAACTTAACAATGAATTAGAAATCTTTGAGGGATTCAATTGTGATTGTGAACCGATGGGTTTGACCAGATAATTCTTAAGCGAGTCGTATATTGGGTTACCTGACCTTACTGGCCTATGATATTCTGGAAAGTACGACTTCACGCTTGTCTTTTCCTCTCCACCTGTAGTAGTTTCTTCTTTATCATGGGTCCACCCAACAGCATAGTAAACTGGGATTTTACCTGAAGTTTCTAACTCACTCTTCCATAAGCCTTCTCGTTCTTTGATCAATTCACAGAACTTACTTAGTACAATTGATTGTGAATCATCGTCATACAGTATAAAGACTGGCGAGAAGAGATAATTTGTTCCTCGATCAACACCCTCTAGACTATCCTCTGGTTTGATGCACACATTGTGTATCGCCTTCGCTATTTGTGACGAGATTCTCTTTGATGTTGAAATTGTAAATCTCTGATCTGACAGTGCCCAAGCCTCTACATCTGACACTTTGTTGTCATAAATAGCCTGATTGGGGTCACCTATCCTCTGCTTAACTACACTGTCAGTGAAAACTTTGTTCATTAGGTCATTTTGTCTTTGATCGGTGTCTTGCATTTCATCGATAAAAAGGTAGTTAAATCTATGGCTTATAACTTCCCTGATTTGTGGATATCGAGAAATGTAGTACAGCCCAAGATTGAAAGCATCAATGAAGCGTATTACGCCACTACCCACAGTACCAAGAACAAGCTTCTCTATGAATTTGTAAGATACAGTTTTAATATCGGTTAACTCCCTATTCTTCTTAACGTGAATGAAACTCAACTTAACTTCATTGTCCCAAGTCCATATTGGATGAAATCCTGACATGATTAAATACTTTGGAAGACGTTGATCGTTGTAAGAAAGGGTTTTTTCATTTGGTGTTAGCAAGTTGTAAATGTAGCCATTGTTCCAGAACTTATTGTCATCTGTTATAGCTTGTTTAACTGATTTCCAGAAACGTGAATCATATACATCATCATCGATGATAATCTCTCTACTTCCAAACAAGCTTACAAATGCCGGAATAGCCAAAAATCTATCGACAAAGCTCTGTATCGTGCCAAAGAAGTTTGGATAAGTAAATAGCACAGAACTTGCCTTTCCCATTCTCCGCTTGATCTCATCTATGGCAACATTTGTGTGAGTCAATACACAAATACCCTTATTGCCATCAAACGGCATAAATTTGGACATGATGAAGAGCTTTGCCAGTAAAGCTGTCGTCTTACCACTACCAGGACAAGCTACCACATCAGTTGACTCTAAGCACTTTATAAAGTTAATCGACTCCTGATCAAAATGATATCCATTTGGAAGGAAAAGCTTCTCAGATTCGTCTATATGCGAAAGGATGCTAAGTTCGCTTATTTCTACCATAAGTTCACCCTACACATCCTTACCGCAAGCAAACTTAATTGCATTTACCAGATAATTCAACTGATCATCATTATCAATGCTATCCCTCAAGACATTCTTTTTTTCTAATAGGGTTTTTGCCAAAAACTGTGCTGTAAGAGCTTTTGAGAGATTCCCAAGGAATGGCTTCATCATCATATAGGCATCTGAACTATCATTTGGTAGTACCAAACTCTTTTCCGACAATTCTCTTGCATTATTCATTGCCGACAGCAAGTCATCTTTTAGCACGCTGTTTGCGAGATTGTACTCAAGCGTCCACTCATTTGGAAATATCCTTATGTTATTGTTGTTTGGATGATATTGATTCTGTGTTTTTCTTTCTTTCATTAGACCGATATAATCACCAACATGCTCCGACTTGAGTTCAGTTTTCTCAGCGATATTGTCAGTAGGCAAGTCATATAACCCCAACAATGCCTTGAATCTCGTCTTGTCTGTTTCTAGTAGTACTTCAGCATTTTCTATCACATGACAGTACACCTTGGGTGGGTTTACAATAAGGTGTTCTCTACTTGGAACATCCCCATCACTAATTACGGCAACCTTTACCGGCATTTCTTGTCTATCAGTTCTCTCAAATATTTTCACATATCGTTTCCATGCTGTACTGCCCACATTTACTATTGAGACTCCATGTTTACCCAGGGGCAAACCAATAACCTCTGCCAAAGCCGGAATAAGAAGATTTTCAGCATCTCCTTCGACTATGATAACCCCCTTAGCAAAGAAGAGATTCGCTTTGGTCGCATCAAGGAATCTTTCTAAGAAGTACAAACTATCTGGATCAATCTCAGTATATGGCTTGTCGTTCTCATTATTACCCATAGGAAAGACATTGCTGTCTTTGCATATTATCAAGCTAGCGAGCGGTACAGAGGAACCCATAACAATACTATGAGTAGTTAGAATGATTTGTCCAATATCACCGATGTGTTCAGTGAAATACTTTAGAGTGTTAATCTGGTAATGGGGATGTAAGTGAGCTTCCAACTCCTCAATAATCGCTAGCTTTAGTCCATTGTAATTCTCTCGTTTCAATAACATCAGCTCTGCTGCTATATAAAGTAGATTCATTAATCCCAAGCTTGGTTGATTATTATCGATGTTTAGAGTTAGTCGCTGAATGATCGCCCATAACTCTACGCCCGACAAGGTTACGAATGGTTCAACTCGCCTACCTGCTGAAGTAAAGGAGGTTAGATTATCCTTTATCGTATCAATGATATCTTTTCCACCTATACTCACTTCAGGTCTAAGGAGAGATTTGATCCGCTCTAGTTCATCAACTATTCTCTTAGAATCTGGAACATTCTTTGATGAGTATTCTGAGGACAGCAGTTCAATCGACACGATAGCTTCTTTGTTTATCTGCTGAATGAATTCATTGTTGCCTGTAAAATAGTCTCTAATGCCAGCATCTGACAAGGTAACCAGTTTGCTAAGCGGATGGTCTTTCTCTTCCTGTTGTGTTTTACACTTAAACTCACTTCGGCTCTTAAGTAATTGGGCAAATCTTGATCTTCGCCCGGCAGACATTTCTATTTCTGCGTCTCTTAATGGTTTTAAGTAAGTTGTTCTGAGAAGATCTCTTGCTCCAGCATCTAACTGGGTTCCGACATTATCCATTCCTGCCCGAACCTCTTGGAGTATCCGATTATCTTTTCTTTCTGCATTTAACCACACCCTCAAGACATACTCATTTTTGTCATCAAAGCCAATCCACTCAAGGAAGTTACCTGCTTCGGCATTCGTAAAACCCTTGAACTCACACTCTATCTTAAGAGAATCAGTTCGATTATTCAAGTGGTAGTGAAAATCTATATCCTCAAGTCTAATATAATCATAGCTCTGAGTTTGGAGCACAAATCTGATAGCATCAACTATAGTAGTTTTACCTGATTCATTCTCTCCTATAAGCACATTGAGCCCTTTGTTGAATTTGACAACAATACCTGGACTATCTTCAGATTCCCCATATTTACGAAAATTGGTTATTGATAATTTTTGCAGATACATTTATCCTCCATATTGATAATTATTACACATCCAAACATGCCCCATTTTCTTTCAGCCATTGCACTTGCTTCTGATAATCCGGCAGTATCTTATCCACCTCATTCCAGAAGTCTTTACTGTGTCGTTTATGTTTGAAATGCGCCAGTTCATGCACGATCAGATAATTGATCACACTCACAGGTGCCATCATGATCTTCCAGTTGAAGTTTACCTTGGGACGTTGCACTGAACATGATGCCCATCTGTTCTTCAGGTCGATGATAGCGACAGCTTCCACTTTCAATCCCATCATCTCTGCAAAGCGATGCACACGTGGTTCTATGAACTTCTTGCCCCGCAGTCTGTAGAACTCCTTGAACATAGCCTTCAGCTTATCTTCAGAGCCTTCTGGAGCATAATAATGCCTGCCCCTGAATTGTATCTCAGTGACCTCATCGCTATATTGCAGATAGTAGTTTCTACCCAGATACAGGAAGGACTGCCCATTCACCAGTTCCCGTTTGATGGCGCTCTCCTACAGCAGTGCCCGTTTTGCCTGATATTTGTATATCTTATACTCATTTTGTTTGAGGAGATTTTGTACTTCAAGGTCAGTAGTTCCATCTGGCACAATTACCGTAATAGAGCTATCCCGCTCGATATAGATCGAAGCGGTCTTCCGCTTACTATGCTTTATAACTACATTGAAGTTTTTATCCGCTTGCTTGATGGCTTCTGCTTGATGTCGGTATAGCTGCATTGCCTTGCCGAGGTCTGTCTTAGCATTCTTAATCCGAAAGATCTTCGCGCAATCGGGGTGTAAGGTACCCTGCAAGATCAATTGCTCAATCTGTTCACCAAACACGACATATGGGCTTATCTGCAGAAGGGGATCTGGCCACAGAAGTCCACCATTCAGCTCATCAGACACGATTCTTTTGATTGATTCATCTTTGATGGTGATGAAGCCTTTCACAAAAGAGCTGTAGTCGCTGATTAGCTTGTCTTTCAGCTCAAATACATTCATCCAAGAACCTTCCTAATGAAATGGCCTATGGATGGAATGAGGTTTCCCGCATCCCTATTCAAGCCATTTCAGTCTTCCTAACCTCACCCAAAGGCGATTGATTCACGTCTAATTATACCATTATTTGCCTTCAATAATCAAAGCGCATATATGGAAGTCTTTCAATATTTACAAACAATAAGCGTATCGTTAAACCGTCAAGAACTTTGTCTCTGCCATCTATCTCGTGATACTGAAGATTGATGACTTGCCCGATAGATAAATTATATAGAAAAGGGCTCAGAGCTGATCTTCACAAGCATTGCGAATATGATATATAGATATTTTGGGGGAATGCCTGAAATATCGGAAACGGGGAGAAATACTGATCTATGAAGTGGTATCAACTGGCAAATTGGCTCCGATTCCACTTGACAGAAATTCCATAATATTCCAAAAAGAGATTAGGAGATAAAGTAAATGGATCAAGAATCAGCAACACTTTCTGAGGCCTTGGAAACTCAGGATTTTAGAGAATCCATAGATTGGCAAGGTCACCAGATCTTGGTGCCTCCCTTGCACTTGTCTATTACCGTAAACAAAAAGAGGGAAAGGTGGGATAGAGTGAGCTTAATGCAGGAATATCTGACCAAGGCCAAGATCGCCCCAGATAAGGTTAGATGAAGAAAAGCGAAATCTTCATCTCCCAGGATTCTTTTCCAGCAGCATTTATACCGTTTCTGCAGCGAGCAAGGCTGTTTGACAGTAGCTGTTCTGAGGAAGCCCAAACGATATACATTGAAGGTGCTCAGAAAGCTTACCTCAAAATAAGCAAAGAAGGCAGCCTTAGGCGCGAAATGGAAATGACTCGCTTTATGCAGGAACACAATCTTGCTCCAGCAGTTTTGGAATATCTAAGCGAAAATGGAAGAGATTATCTGCTTACCGAAGCTTTAGAGGGCGAAGATGGAATTGAAGAAAGTTATCTTATACAAGCAGAGCGACTTGCGGAGGTATTTGGTGCATCTCTAAGACTTATACACGATTTACCCAAAGCAGACTGCCCATTCCCTTCCCGATCTGCTGAAATGATTGCCAAAAGCGAAAGTAATATCCTGCGTAAGTATATAGACGATAGCATTATCCCAGAGAATATCGAAAAGGCAGTAGAGCGATTCTTTGAACTGAAACATTGTGCTATTGATGATGCAGTGATACATGGCGATTACTGCCTCCCAAACATCATTATGAAGGATTTTAGACTCCTGGGATTTGTAGATTTGGGGACAGGTGGGATAGGTGACAGGCATTATGATTTATTCTGGGGTATCTGGACGCTCCAGTATAACCTGAAAAGCGACAAATACAGGAACATCTTTCTGGATGCCTATGGAAGAAAGGAGCTTGATCCGGAAAGATTGGAGCTAAGCAGATTACTGGCAGGATTTACACAATGAGCACTGACCCGTTTGTTATGCCTATTCTTCTTTGATGGCGAATAGCTTGTAGCTTGCCTGGAGAGGAAAAGACAGAAGGATATTCGAAGCAGGGTAGCCAGATCAAAAATGAACGTCAAAACAGCTGTGGTGGATCAAAGCAGGCTCTCTGCGGGTGCATAAGCCGTGAGCTGAGTTCGAGCAGAACTCAGTGAGGTTTCGCAGAAACGGCGTTCTGCGCTACGGTAAAAAGGGAAGTCAAAAGCTTCCCCTTTATCTGAAATGGTAAGAGCTTTAGTATAGGATTACCTTACGTGTGGCCTGCTGTCCTTGTGTAGAAAGAGAAAGCAAGTATATTCCACTAGGCAGCTTAGTGCCCTTTGCATCCCGCCCATCCCAGTTCAGATCAAAACTGCCTTTAGTGTTGCCGGTAGCACTATGAACCAATTGTCCTCTGACGTTATAAATCTTGAACCTATAGTCCTGAGAGGCATCCTTCAGTTCCAAAGAGATATTGAGCTGCTCCTTGAAAGGATTCGGGTAGGCTGCATTGATACTACAGACTGCCGGGACTTCATAGGAAGGATCGTCCGTCCCAATGCTGGGATCGGGAAATTCGATCTCCAATTCGGTAAACATTACCCGTCCCCCATCCTGAACGTTAAAATCGCTTGGATATGCAGAGTATGAACCCCAGGTGTAATCATCGAAAAATAAAAGGCCGAGACGTCCTATCTTTTTACCATTACGCGTGCCCAGGTATTTCACCAAGTCTGCGGGATATGCCCACATGGGTTTGATACCGGCCAGCTCAAGGGTCTCGATATTGTTCAGCCGGATGGGCTGGCTCCAGCTATCGCCTGCGTCCTGGGATACACAGATCATTATCTCTGAAGTATTGGCAAATGTGAATGTATCAGGGTAGAAGGCAGCGGGGTTATGAGCCTCTAGAGCCCGCTGAGAATCCTGCCATACGGCTACCATCATATCCTGGTCATTCACTGCGGAGAGTTTCTGGTTGTTATACTGATACCGCATCTCATCATTATACAGAGTTACATCCCAGTGCGGAAAGGGGAAGTTCTTTTCGTAATCCAAGTGTAAGTCCCCGTCTATCCACGTAAAAGAATCCGGTTCTCCCCAAGGAGGCTCGACATCCCAAGGCTGATAATAGGGCGAAAAGATATTATCTGTGTTATTCTGGGGATATATCTCCTTAAAGCTCACGCTTTGATCTTGGGGATCGAAGACAAAGCTCTTAACTGTCTGACAATCATCCATATATGGATGGAATAAATCAGCGTGAGTCATAAAAGCCCATAGCCCTATGGTATGCACCCTACCCTCTTGATCTACCACTGTATTCAGGTGAGTGGGAAACCATATCTTCCAGTAAAGCTCTTCATCCGGTATGGGCTGGCCGCCTCGTTTAAAATAGCCCGTGGGGAAGACATCCGGTTCCGGTGGGTTCCAGGAAGGTAGATTGCTGTAGGCGCGGACCCAGCTCCAGGATCCCTCTCCGTAATTCGGACAGATGAAGATATCCAGGTCTTCCTCTACGATGACATCTCCATATTCGATACCACTGGCATAATGATATCCCGTCACATAGATATTGCCTGAGTTATCGACGTTAAAAGAGTGTTTTGGACGGCGCCAGACCTCTGTGGCATTATTCCACTGATCTAGCTGAGGAATAGTGGTATAGCTCCAGGATAAAAGAGCCCCCGTACGGAGCATATCGGTATCAAAATCTGCATAGGCAATCATCATGTTTTCGCTGGGACAGAGTTCAGTAACGTGGCTAACCCTATTGCTGGCGGCAATATACACCCTTCTCATATTCGGAAATGGAGATGGCCCTATGTGCAGCTGTGGCCAGATGAATGTGTTATCCAGTGTGCCTCCAAGCTCCACGGGGTTATTAATAACGATCTGCCCTGCATTGAGGGAGCCAGGGATGCCGTCGATGAGAGGATCAGAGGTGAACATGACCCACAAGTTTGCTCCTGCTCCAGTACCCGTATGCCACGCATACAAGGGAATGCCGCTCACCGGATCAATATCCATGGCAGGATATCCCTCATTCAGAGAGGCGCCCGTGATTTCCTGACAATGCGTCATATTCCCCGCAAGATCCATATGGGCATAAAAAACATTGCGGAAGGCAGACGGAGAACTTTTAGCATGAAATGTGAGGGAATATCCGCCACCTGCGACATCAGGAATCGTACGTAGGGGCAACGAATTATAGCTCCCAATCATGTAGTCATCATAGCTGGTCATCAAGGAATAAGGAGCCTTGCTAAAAGAAAACACAGGTGCTTCACGGCTTTGCTGTGCACCTTGCACACTTTGAGGCCTCTGGGCAGGCTTTGAAACATCCTCGGGAAGCGTCTCAAGGGAAAACGCCAGCCCGATCATGAGGCAAAGGCCCAGTAAAAAGAGCTTTTTCATCTTTCCTCCAGGAAATATCCGGGGTTTAGTTTTGAGTCTAATACAAGATTACCTTGCGCGAAGTCTGCTGGCCTTTTGTAGAAAGAGAGAGCAGGTATATTCCGGAAGGAAGCCTCGTGCCTTTTACATCCCGGCCATCCCAGCTCAGGTCAAAATTGCCTTTAGCCGTGCCGGTAGCGCTATGAACCAATTGACCTTTGACGTTATAGATTTTGAATTTGTAGTCCTGAGAGGCATCCTTTACTTGCAGGGAGACACTCAGCCGGTCTTTGAAGGGATTGGGGTAGGCGGCTTTGATGCTGCAAGCTGCAGGAGCTGCGGGAGAAGGATCGTCCGTACCACTGGGAAAATCTGGAAATACGATCTGAAGTTCGGCAAACATCACCCGGCCGCCATCATTCACAGTGTGGGCGGGTGGAGAAACGGCATTGGCACCCCAGGTGTAATCATCGTAAAATACCAGCCCGAGACGGCCGATCTTGGAATCCCCTTGCATGCCCATGTATTTCACCAGATCTGCAGGATAGACCCACATGGGTGTGATACCGTCCAGCGCAGGATTGTCGATACTGTTGAGCCGGATGGGCTCACTCCAGTTTTTGCCACTATTGGGAGATACAGAGATCATTATTTCTGGATAACCATCCAAGTCAGGATCTTGGGCAGCAGATTTATCTAAAAGCATGGCACGCTGAGCATTCTGCCATACAGCCACTATCATGCCCTGGTCATTGACTTCCGAGACTTTGAGATTGTTATAGTGAACCATCATAGCGTTGTTGTGCAGAGAAGCGTCCCAGTGCGCAAAGGGAAAAAGCGTTACAAGATCCAGATAATATTCTCCATCATCGCCCAGAACCCATTCCGGTTCTCCCCAAGGCGCCTGCCAATCCCAGGGGGTAAATACTGCATTATAGTCGTCGTCTGGATCCTTCTGGGGATATATCTCCCTGATAGTGAATTCCTCCTCCGCGCTGTCATGGATCACAGCCTTTACAGTATGTAGATCAGGATAGAAGGCGTCAGAATCAGTAGAGACAGTGAAAAGGGCAGGGAACAGGATCTTACCATCGCCGATGCTGACTGCATTCAAATGGCCTGAATTCATTATCTTCCAGTGCAGATCGCCCTCCGGGAAAGGTAAATCTTTCGCCAGGATATGGGGCTCATAGAATTCAGGATCCCAAGTGGGAATGTGGCTACTAGCGTTCGCATGGGTCCAGGTGCCTTGACCGTAATCCGGACAAATAAAAACATCCAGATCGGGATCGGCTACAATCCCTCCATTGGCAGTGTAGGCCTTGTGATACCCTGCAAGAAAGATATTGCCGGAACCATCGACATTAAAGGCGAGGGAAGGATAGCGACAAAGTCCAGGATCATGATTCCACTGATCCAATTCCGGTACAGTGGTATAGCTCCAGGAAAGGGTATTGCCCATATTCAGCATGTGGGTATTAAAGTCGGCATAGGCTATCATAAAGTTTGGGCTCGCCATTCCGCCCAGGGCATGGCTTACCAAATTGCTGGCCGCCACATATACCCTTCTCATCTCGGGATTTGGGGAAGGGCCGATCTGTATTTGGGGCCAGAGGAAGACATTGTCGTCTGTGGGGAAAATCTCGACCGGGTTATCGATCACGATCTGCGGTGCAAACATGGGATCGGGCAAGCCGTCGATCAGAGGAATATAGGCAAATAAGACCTTCAGGCTGTTATCCCCACCCAGCACAGGAGCATGCCAGGCATACATGGGCACGCCACTCACCTGGTCTACAGCCACGGCAGGATATCCTTCCGAGGTCAGGGTATTGCTGATCCTATTGCAACGGGTAATATCTCCAGCAGCATTCACATGGGCATAGAACACGCTGCGAACTCCAGTGGGGGTGGCTTTGACATGAAATGTGAGGCAGTATCCACCACCTTCGGCATCCGGAATGGTGCGCAGAGGCAAGGAATTGAAGCTTCCGATCATATAATCATAGTGGCTGAAGAACAGCGAATCGGGAGCATGCGTAAAGAAATAATCAGGTGCATCAAGGCTTTGTTTGGCGCTGTGCCGTGTTTGAGTCCACTGCAGAGCTTGGTGAACACCAGCGGGAAGGCTCTGCTGGGCAAAGGCCAAGCCGATAATGCAGCAAAGGCTAAGTAAAAAGAGCTTTTTCATCTTTCCTCCAGGTAATATATCCATGGTTCTAGGCTTTGATATTGCCGGGTCGACGAGGAATGTGCTCAAAACCGCGTTCCCCATATGGGCTCCGGCAGTTCGAAAAGAAATACATCATAAGTAAAAACTCACTCATGGCGGCTCCTTGAGACTATCTTGCATATAAGGCAGTATCTTGAAAGGGCTGGGACCTGTCAAGAGAAATCCTCAATTATTTCAAAATGATTTGTCCAAAGAACATAATACTGGGGTTTGAGGCTGTTTTGAGAGGCATCGTGGGCTTTTTAGCTTAGCACTGTAAGCAGCTTTTTTTCAGAAATACCTTGACTCCGCTTCAGGTAAAGATAACTGTGCAAACAACAGATAAATGCACACGCATCTGAGGAGGAACACATGAGAATAATGACTTTACTCTGCGCACTGCTGCTGCTCTTTGCCTGCACAGCCAAAGCCCCGGAATTCACCGAAGCGGACAAAACTGCCCTGGTGACCAGCATCGAAGCCAAAGCGAATCAATTGCTGATCGCTGCCAATGCCCTGGATCCCACTGCCCTGGAAGAATTTCTGGCCGATACACCCCAGAAAAACTTCTTTATGGGTGGCGTAGCCTGTAACAAGGCAGAACTGATCGCCGTGAAAAACGCCGAATATGCCGAATATATCTCTCAAAAAGTCACCGTGCGGAATCACAGCATCAAAGTCATCAGTCCCTCAGCGGTATTGTGGATAGGCGAAATAGCCACCGACATCATTTATTTAGACGATTTGGCAGAAAGCCAGAATTCCACAGAAACCTGGCTTTGGGAAAAAACAGGAGATCACTGGCAGGTTAGCCATTTTCACGAGTCCTGGGACTAAAATTAAGCTTTAATTCACAGATCAGACAAGGAGATTTTAGGTCCGAAGGCGTCGCATCGCTGTTTGGAGTGACACTGTGAAAGAGGCATTACCGCAGTGGAATAATAATACTGTGCAGGCATTCACGGTTTATTGAGTATCATATACTATAGGGCTTTGGTATGAATCTTGCGTGCAGTATTATGCCTGAGCCGCCCCCATGTGAGATAAACTATCCGGGAGGATAAAATGGACTATAGCAAACTGACGAACCTGGCTATGAACGACAATGGCTTTATATTTGATCCCGCCTCCGGCTACAGTTACACCAGTAACGAGACCGGGCTGTATATTCTGAAGCTGATGGCACAGGGCCTGGACAAAGACGCCATCTGCCAGGAATTTATGGCAGAATATGAAGTTAATGAAGACAATTTTAACAGCGATTTTGAGCACTATATGCGGATGCTGGAAGCTCTGGCACTGGTGGAATTCTAATGGCCGGGCCCGCGCAAAATCCTGATCTTTCCTCACTAGACGCCACGATAGCAGTTACCGGGCTGAAAACCGGAGACAATCCTCAACCCGGAGTGGCGGTCATCCGCAGCATCCGGGCCGCAGGATTCACGGGTAGGATCATCGGCTTGGTCTATGACTCCATGGAAAGCGGCATCTATCTGGAAGACCTGGTGGATGAAGTGTATCAGATGCCCTACCCCTCCGCGGGAGCAGAAGCATTTCTGGCCCGGATGGAGCACATAGTAGGCAAACGCAAGATCGATGTCATCATCCCCACTCTGGATTCTGAGGTGATCCTGTATATCCGCCTGCAGGATGAGCTGCTCAAAATGGGCATCAAGAGCTATCTGCCTACGGAAGAATGCTTTTTGCTGCGGGATAAGACCCGTCTGGCCACATATTTCCCGCCCCGGGGGATTCTGGTTCCGGATACCATGCTGATCAGCGATGCGAGTCAACTCTTTAATAGCAAAGACAATTTCCCCATGATGATCAAAGGCAGCTATTATGAGGCCTACAAAGCCAATAACTACGAAGAAGCGCTGAAGTACTTTTACGAGATTGAAAGCCGCTGGGGACTGCCCATCCTCCTGCAAAAGATGATCTATGGAGACGAGTATAACATTGTGATAGTGGGCGATGGCGAAGGCGGCATCCTGGGCATGGTGCCACAAAAGAAGCTGGTGATCACAGACAAGGGCAAAGGCTTTGGGGGCGTGGTGATCAAGAACCCCGAACTAAGCGATTTTGCCAGTAAGGTGATCTCACTGCTGAAATGGCGCGGGCCCTGCGAGCTGGAAGTAATGCGCGGGCAAGACGGCCAGTACTATCTGATCGAGATCAATCCCCGCTTCCCCGCCTGGGTCAGGCTGGCAGAAGGCTCCGGCCAAAACCAACCCGCTGCCGTAGTGCTGAAAGCCCTGGGCCATGAGCTGGCTGAACTGCCGGCCTGCAAACCCGGAACCCTCTTCATCCGTCATGCCGAAGACATCATCACAGATATCTCGGTGATGGGCGAAGTATCTGCCAAAAGTGAACTGATAAGAAGGTAAAAAAATGAAAAAGACATATATAGCACCGAATATTGAGCGAAACTCTGCCGGTAACATGAATAAATACGGGGCCAAGAGCGTGGTACGCCATCAGGACAGCATAGAAGGCGTCCTTATTAGCAATCTGGTAAAGGAATACGGATCTCCACTGATAGTACTTTCTGAAGCTCAGATGCGTAAACGCTATCGCCGGCTGCACGATGTGATGCAAATGCACTACCCCAAGGTGGAGATAGCCTGGAGCTACAAAACCAATTACCTGGGCGCTGTGTGCAGCATCTTTCATCAGGAAGGTGCACGCGCGGAAGTGGTCTCCAGAATGGAATATGAAATGGCCAGAAGGCTGGGTATAGAAGGCAAAGATATCATTTTCAACGGTCCCGGCAAGAGTCCGGAAGCGCTGCGCATCGCCATCGAAGAATCTGCCTTGATCCACATCGACCATCTGGATGAGCTCTACCTCATCGAAAAGCTGGCCAAAGAGCTGGACCTGGTGCCCCAAGTGGCCATCCGCGTGAATATGGATACCGGAATCGTCCCCCAATGGAGCCGCTTTGGTTTCAACTACGAAAATGGCGAAGCCTATCGCACCGTGCAACGCCTACTTTCCGGCAAAGCCATGAAACTGCGTGGACTGCACACGCACATCGGCACCTTCATCCTGGATGCAAATCCTTACTATTGGGCAGCAAAGGCCTTGCTGGATCTGGCACAAAAGATAGAGCAGGATCATGGCATCGTACTGGATTATATAGATCTGGGCGGTGGCTTTGCTTCTCAGAACACCCTGCATTCGCAATATACGCCAGGTGAATTTGCCTCCCCCTCTTTTGATCAATACGCTACCGCCATCGGCAATGCCTTTAACGAATCCAGCTATGTGAGCAAGAGCCTGCCTACCCTGGTTTTGGAGACAGGCAGAGCCTTGGTGGATGAAGCCGGAGCCATCATTTCGAGCGTCCTGGGCAAGAAGAATCTACCCACCGGCGAACGCGCCATCATCCTGGATGCCGGCGTAAATACAACCATCACCGCCTGGTGGTACAAGCTGAAAGTCACGCCCACACGCAGCTTTCCCGGAGCCTATCAAAATACCATCTTCTATGGCCCCTTGTGCATGAATATAGATGTGATCCGTCCGGCTGTGCCCTTTCCCGATCTACACTTTGGCGATATCGTCTTGATCAGTCCCACAGGTGCCTACAACAACACCCAGTGGATGCAATTCATTGAATACCGCCCCAAAATCCTGCTCATCACCGAAACCGGACAGGTGGAATTGATCCGCGAATCTGAAACCCTGGCGGACATCATCGGTAGAGAGAGAATACCGGAGCATCTGAGCAAGATTTGATGAAACTTGGCAACCTTGCTGCTTTTGCCAAAGCTATCCCCAATGCCTATGCCACGATCCTGTTTTCGGACAGCCTGGGCATAGGCTTGGGTCTGATGGCGCTTACCTTTGTCTCGCCGATCATAGCGTTGGCGGGATTATTTGCCTTGCTCTGTGCGCTGCTGGCCTCACGTCTCTTGGGCTATGAAGGCTGGGATTCTGCGCAGGGCGTGCTGGCTTTTAATAGCCTGCTGGTGGGACTGGCAATCGGCTATTACTACCCCTATAGCGGCTGGGCTACTTTGAGTCCCCACTTTTTTGGGCTGCTGGCCATCGCATCATTGGTTACGCTCTTTCTGTATATAGGTCTGAACTACCTGTGCCAGAGCTGGTTCAAGATGCCCTCCCTCAGCCTGGCTTTTTCCATAGCTGCGCTGTTTTTCTGGTATTATCTGGTGCGCAGCGGGCTGTTCAGCGGCTTGAACTTCCAGAAACCTCTGCTTTTTAACTACGATCTGCCGCTTAGCTGGTTTTGGCGGGATTACTTTGTCAGCCTGGGCAGCATCATGTTTGTGCCGGACCTCATAGTAGGTATCTTGCTGGCGCTGCTGCTCTTTATGATCACCCGCATTGGCTTCATGCTCTCGCTAATGGGCTGGAGCATCTGCTATCTGCTGATGCAATATACCAGTATGGGCAGCAGTTACGGTATCTTCTTTCCCGGCTTCAACCTCATTTTGATCAGCATGGCCGTGGGTTCGGTATTCCTGATTCCCGGGAAAAGTTCCTACTTGCTGGCCATTTTTGCCACCGTGACCGGCTTCCTTTTGGCCTTTGCCATGTCCGGTAAATACTACTATACAGACCTGATGACCGCCCGTCCTTCCTTCCTGAATCTGCCCATCTTTGCCCTGCCCATGAATATAGTGGTGATCAGCCTTATCTACTCTTTGAGACTGCGCTTGCAACACCGCTCCCCCATTTTGAACGATTACGGCATCCTGCATCCGGAAAAGGCGCTGGATGCCTATCTTTCCCGCTATCGCCGTTTTGTAAGTGCCGGAGTGCCACAACTCAATCTGCCCGTTACCGGACAGTGGTTAGTCACCCAAGGGCACAATGGCGAGCACACGCACAAAAAGGACTGGGCTCTGGCCTGGGATTTTGAGATTGAGAATACCCAGGGCCAGAAATACGCGGAGAATCAAGAGAAGCTTGCGGATTACTACTGCTATGGCAAAACCGTGTATGCCGCCGCCGGAGGCTATGTGGCCAAGGTGGTGAATAGCGTGCCGGACAACCCCATCGGCGAAGTAAACACCAGGGAAAATTGGGGCAACTATATCAGCATCAACCACGGCTACGGCTTTTATACGCTCTATGCGCACCTGAAGGAAGGCTCGGTAAAGCTCGCCGAAGGGGATTACATCAAGATGGGCGAAAAGATCGGGCAGGTAGGCAATTCCGGCCGCTCCTTCGTTCCCCACTTGCACTTTCAAGCCCAGGCCGCCATCGATGCCGGCTCCAGGACACTGTTCAGCCACATTTTGAACTACAAGATTCACAAGGACGATGGGCCGAACCGCTTTGTCACCAGCGGCATCCCGGAAGAGGGAGAGCTGGTCTCTGCATTGGTGCCGGAAAAAGGACTGGCCAACATCCTGCGGCTCAGCTATGGGCAGAAACAGAGCTTTGAAGTAGAGGATCAAACTGGCAAACGCCTGGAACACTGGCAGGTGGATCTGGACCTAATGGGCAATCACAGCATCGTTTCAGATAGCGGCAGCAGACTGGACTTCTCCATCTATCACGGCATCTTCAACGCCCTAAGCCTGAAGGGCAGAGGCCAAAACGCCCTCACCGCCTTCGCTTTTGCCGCTGGACGCATTCCCTGGATTGAGAAGCAAAGCCTGCTCTGGCAGGATGAACCTAGCCTCTCCGTGGTCATGAATCCACTCTGGAAGAACCTCACCCTCTTTTTGATCCCCTTCTTCAGACCCATCCGCGTGCAGAGCAGCTCTCAGCTCAGCAGTGAAGGCTCTGATATTATCATCGAAACTAGGACCGAGCTCAGCGTTTTCGGCCTGCGCCTGAAAAGCTACCAGAGCAGCCTGAAGCTTGATCGCAGCCAGGGCATTCGTGAGATTCGCCTCACAAAGACCAAACAGCAAATCCTGAGAGCTACCCACATAGAAATCAAGGAGCAACCCGATGTCTAAACATATCTTACTTAGCTTACTTATCCTGTTTTCCCTGCAATTTCTGCTTGCCACTGCCATCCAGGATTCCTATCTGGCGGAACTGAGTGGCGACTATGCCCAGGCTATCACCCACATGCAAAAGCTGCTCCAGGATGATCCCACGGAAGTGTTTTATTCTATGCGTACCGCCTGGTTGTACTACCTTTTGGGCAGCTATCCACAGGCCTTGGAGCTGTATCAGCAGAGCCTTACGCGGCTAAATCATCTGGATGCACACCTGGGCATCATCAATTGCCAGCTCGCTCTGGGGCAATGGGATCAGGCTCTGGCATCTTCCCAGAGGATATTGCCGACGAATTCACAAAACACTAATCTGCTCGCCAAAGCGGCCTATGCGGCTTTCATGAACAAGGCCTATGGCACTGCTGCGGATTACTTTGGCTACATCGTGGCCATCTCTCCCTGGGATCTGGAAAACCGGGGCTATTGGGTGAATAACCTCTATCTCAGTGGCAATCTCCCGGAAGCCAAAAAGCAGTACCGTATCTTGAAGAAATACCATCCGGATTCTCTGATCGTGACCGAGCTGCAAGGGGCACTGGACAAGCCGTGAAGACCAGTCTCTCTACTCTGTTTCTGCTATGCTTGATCAGCCTGATGGCTCAAAGCCCGGCGCCTGATGTCCAGGCCCTGCGCCTCTGGGTAGCGGAGAATCCCATAGATAGTTCTGCAAGGCTGAACCTGGCCTATCAATTGATGCTTGTTTCGCAGACGGATGAAGCGCTGAAACACTATGAAACTTTACTGAAGCAGGATCCCCAGAATGCCTCGGCTGCGGAAGGTATCCTGTGGGCCTTGCAAAGTCAGCATCACTTTCGGGAAAGCATCACCAGATCAGAGGAATTCCTGCGCAGTTTCCCTCTTAATGCATCACTTCACAATTACACGGCTTACGGACTCTCTCAATTGAACTTACATCTTGCCTCCCGTCAGCATTATGCTGCGGCTGAAGAGCTGGCAATCGACGCTACTCACAGAGATAATGCCAACTTGGGTTTGACCTGGGAATACCTCTTTTTGAAGAACTATCCCGCCGCCAAATCTGCACTTGCACAGCTAAAAGACGATGCAGACCCGCTGGCGCAAAGCCTGATCGGTAAAACCAACTTGCAAATAGCGGTGGGAGCAGGTACGGACTATCAAGCCAAGCATTCTGGAAACCTGAGTGCTGCCCTGCAAAAAGCAGAGTGGAGTCTGAAGCTAAGTGCGGAAGAGCTGATTATTGACGGCTCCCGGTTTCGCGAAAAGTACGGCTTCGCAGCAGGCTGGCAAAGCCCTCTTGCTTTTCTGGAAGCTTCCGCGAGCAGACTCAGCGGCAAGGACGAACGCGTCTATCCGGCCACCCTGATTGGTCTGAGTATCAAGCCCATTTTCTACCTTAGCAAGCTACAATTAACCCCCTCGCTATCTGGAGCTTACAGCCACTTTGAACGCTTTGATGTACAGCAGGCAGATCTCGGCCTGCAAGTTACCAGCGATATCTTCAGTGCCGGCTACAGCTTTTCCAAGGTCTATCAGGATAATGAAGCCCTGCTCAGCGATAGTGAGAAGCAGCTTCACAGCTTCACTCTAGGCGCGAGAATTGCCCCACAGATCTGGCTCAGCGCCTATCTTTATGAAGGCAAACAAGCCTGGTGGATAAATCCTTATGGCGCTATCTACGACGACTTTGAAGCCAGTAACCGCGCCTACGCCTTTTCCCTATCAAGCCCGTTGGGCACCAGGATGGGCATCATGCTTTATCAGCAAATAGGAGTACAGGACCATGAAACGCAGCAGAGCTCGTTTATTACCTTATCTTACCATATTTAGCCTGGCTCTGGTAGCTGTACTGCTTAGTTCTTGCAATCTGCGCGAGAACATGCTCTTGCCGCCCAATCTGGACCCCAAAGAATATGTAGTGGCCAGCCAGATCCTGGTTTATTCTGACCACCTGATTCCTTCCTCAAACGACAACAGCTACCTCTATCTACCCAAGACCAGCATTGCCGACAGCCTGATCTGGTATGGCGACATTGTCAGCCTCAGCCGGGTACAAAGCCTCTTGCAGAGAGATAGCCTGGCAGTGAACAGTGGAAGCTCCCCAATTGGCAATAGCTACCGCGTAGAAATCTTGCGGGAAGGCCAGAGCATCACCATAGAAAATGCCCCCGCTTTTGCTACCCTATACACGGACACCGAGTCCGTATTCATTGAAAGTCCACTCTACCTGCTTACCTTGAGGCAGATCCTAAGCGCCGGCCTCGCGAAACACTATAATTACGGCAAACAGCGCGCCTGCTATGAGCTCGATGGTTCAGGAGATTTTGCCGTGATGCAACTAAGCGGACCAGCTATGAAATTGGATATCCCCGCCAATAATAAAGATATTCAGGGCCTGCTTTTCGGATCAAATCTCTACATGCAAATCTTTATACCCGCTGGCTTTACTATGGATTTGGGGGCTGCCACAATAACGCTCAACAATCCCCAGGAACCCTTCTCTGATCCTGCCGATTTGCAGGCTGTGCAAGAGCTCTATCCGGATTTTGCCTTGCTCACCACGACTTTGAGCGTTACTACAGAGCGTGAAGGCACCAGTAGCCACACGCCCATACTCCATTACCGGATGCCGGGCAGCCGAGGCTTTGATACCCAATGGGTTAAGCTCAGCCCCAACCAGATCGAAAGCTGGCCAGAAGGTGAGGATACCTGGTTGATGCAAGACAATACCCTGATCAGCTTTATCAATGGGGCAGGAACGTATTTTCTGCTGCAACCGCTGGCCTCGCAAAACACCATCCGGATCAGTCTGGATAGCCCTAATCGCCAGATCTTTTTGCAAGATATGTGGCTGGATCTGAAAGACGTCAATCTGCCCGGTATCGACTTGGTAATAGACCCCAATCCAGACTATAGCAAGCTTACACAGGACTACTTTGGCGGCAAACCCTATACCCTGAGTGGCTCCTCTCAGGCCTATAAACTTAGCTTTTTCAGGGGTGCAGAGCTCTTGGACACTTTGCCTGGTGACCAGTGGCTGGAGTTTGGCTTTGCCAGTTCGCTAGCAGAACTTGAAAAAGCCCGGCTTCTGCGTGCATACCGCAATCCTCAGCAGGATATTCTGAGCTACAAAAGTCACGCTGCTGCCTACGATGCGACACATTTTACCAGCTCAAAGGGCTATGTCTATACCGGCATCAATTCCTCTGGGCTCTATCTTTTAGGCAATATCACTGAATCTTCTTTCTCAGTGCAGATCCCCTGCCTCAAGGACAAGCTCTTATTGCAGACCCAAAAGACTACAATATCTTACCAGGATGCCAAGCTGCCCTGCACTGCGCTGCGGCTGGAATATAAGCCATCTGTCTCAAGCAACCATCCCTGGCTGAACTCTTTGCCCTATAGCTTGAATCAAGAACAAGCCCTACTTTCCATCAGCCCGATAGGCTCCAGCAGCGATGCCTTGCCCAAGCAGCTCTTTATCGAAACCACAGTTAACCAAGCCTTGAAATCCGTGATCAATTTCTCCCCTCTGGCAGGCTATCCCAAGCTCGTGCGTTACAACAAGGGCAATATCCTGGAACACAATAGCTTCTTGCAGAAAGGATCCCGGCTCAGCATCTCCCCCGCCTTTGCAGGCTACCTCTTCGATGGGAATAATCTGCAAAACCCTTCCGCCAGCAGAGACCTGGCCATGTTCCCCAGGATGGTGTTTGACGATTATGACCTTGAGCTCTATCTGGATTCCTCTACCACCATGCCAGCCAGCACCATGCGCATCACCCGTTCCGCTGGTCTCAGTGATCCTTACAATGTACTGCAAAATCAGTATCAGCTCAGCTATCTCAGCCCTGCCTACCGCTTTGAACTGCTCAACAATGCCGCTTTCTATACCAAATTCCAGCCCTATATCCGCATCAAACATCCCTCCCGCAGCCAGGACCTGCTATTTTCTGTCTCAACCCTGGAGCACTACCGCGTGTACAGCTATCCTGAGAGCGACATCGCGGATGGCTGGCACTTCATGAACCGCGACGGACATTATGCCTTCTATCTGCCTTACGATGCGGAATATGCCGTGCTGCGGGACAATACCCCTCACACTTTGACCGAACTCACGATCAGCGCCATGCAAGACATCCATTTATCCTTATATCAGGCCCAAGCCAGCTTTCCGGGAGATTACATCGGCAGCAGCATCCCCATGGGCTCGAAGCTGAGCCTGGCGCAGATAGCTTCTGTAGCACCGGGAATTAGCTCCCGTGCGGCCTATCGCATTAGCATCTTGGGGCCCCAGCAGAACCCCTTGCAGCCAAACTTCTTTAGCCAGATCAACGACGATTGGCCTTACCTGTATATCCCCATCCCGAATTATGCTATTGGAGAGCCTGTGAGGGCCTTCTACCGGAATCCCCAAGGCACGACTCAAGAGCTTACCCGGGTGAGCAGCTTCAGCGCTAGCCCGGATAATGAATTCGTCCTGATTGGCAATTGCGCCGTCGCTTTCATAGATAATCCTGGAATCTTTTACGTAAAATAACCTGCCACTCCGCTCAGACAGGGCGTCTGCGGCACAAGGCAGCTCACTCTGCTCTACTGCTACCCTGGCTGGCTTTATCCCGTTTGTCGACGTGGAGATAACGTGGAGATAGCAGGAATAAATGCTCCCATCTCCACGTTATCTCCACCACAAACTATGCGGAGAGGGCAGGGATGGAAGGCCTGAAGAACACATTTACAGGCAAATTGAGAGCCTGTGGCTAAGCTTTCACACGCCAAGTGTCGCTTAGTAAAGACGGAGTTCCAGATGGCACCATACAGAACCCCTTTCTTCAACGAGAAACCCACTCAAAACAAAAGATCGTAGCACCAAGGCCGCGATCTTTCAATATATAGAGCAATAGCTCAGCTAAAAGTTATAGCTACCCCCGCCTTCCAAAGAGCGGTAGAGGGGAAATCGAAAAGGGCGGATTTTTAGCTTCTGAGTTTGTTCCCAAAAGCTGAAGGGTGCATCCAGAGTGCTTTGCCACAAAGGGATCTGGGCACTTTTCGTGTAGGCCATCACCGCCTCGGAGCTCTCTTGCATGAGCACGGGAAAGTCCGTCATGCCGCTGGTCATCTTGCTAAGCAGGGTATGGGTAAAAATGCTGTATTTCTCGCCCTGTTCCCTCAGCTCTTTGCCCGGAGCACTGGCCATGGCAAAGCCTTGATTCTTGCCCAATTTCTCGATCTTGGCGAGCCCTTTTTCTTTGCCACAGAGGCTTTTGGGGAAGGCCTTTCCGGTTTGTCTGCTTTCCAGTATCATAAAAGAGCGGTGAGCACGGGTGAGGGCTTCCAGCACCACATCCACGCTGATCTGGCGTTCGTCGGCCTTTTTCTCCTTCGCCCCTATATAGGGAAGCAAATAGTTTTTGCCGCATTCTTGAACGGTATATCCGGCATAGTAAAAGACTGCCACATCATTTGTGGTCAGGGTTTTCTTGAAGTCATTGATCGCCGCGAGCATCTGGGCATAGCTCTGATCTTTGTGCAGAGTCACTTCATAATCCATGGCGGTAAAGGCATCTGCTGCCAATTGAGCGTCGTTTAAACTGGTCGTGAGCTGATACTTATCGTATCCGCTATTGCCGATCACCAAAGCTTTTCTTTGGGCAAAGGCGGAAAGGCTGAGCACCAGCATGAGCCAGAGGATGAGATGTTTCTTCATGGTCTCTCCTTGCTTATTGATACTTTTTTGGCAGCTTGTCACAGCGAGCATTTGAGTCAAGAAATATCTGCTTTGAGCCCATTTATATAGTGTCACCTCAAGAAATATGCCGGGTTTGGATGATTTAACTTGACGAAAAACTGAGTAGGAAAAATAATAACTCAGATTCAGAAATGCAATCTTAATACTGATATGTACGAGGTAGAGGCTTAGTGCCGATTCCACAAAATCACAAGCGAGGTTAAAGCCGTGAAAGACGCAATCCAAATCCTAAAGCAGATCGATGGAGGCATAGTTTTAGATGCAGCCACCGGCAGAGGTGATTTCATCAACGTCCTCAAACAGTATCTGAAAAGTTATGATCAGATCATTGGCGTGGACTACTCTGAAAAAAGCGTAGATTATGCGCAAAAGGTTTTCCCTGAAAACAACGTAGAAATCTATCGGATGAATCTGGAAAACCTGGATTTTGAGGATGGACATTTTGACACGGTGTGCACAGCCTATTCTTTGCACCATTTTGAGCATATCGAGGCAGTTTTTGCGCAGATGATGCGGGTGCTGAAACCCGGCGGAATTCTGCTGCTGGCCGAGATGTATGCCGATGGCGCGCAGAGCGCACCTCAGATGACCCATGTGCTCATGCACCATTGGGTGGCCAGTGTGGATAGCCTCAGTGGCATATATCACTCTGAAACCTTCTCCAAAGATGAGATCGTGGAGCTGGCCAAAAAGCTGAAACTACAAAAAATGAAAGTAGTAGATTTTTATCCGCAGGTGGATAACCCCAAGAACCCCAAAGCCTGCGCCGACCTGATCAAAAGCTGTGAAGCTACCATCAAACGTCTGGAGCTCATGGGTGGTCAGGACGCCCTCATCTTAGCAGGGAAATCCATCATAGAACGCATTGGCGACGTTGGCTATGCCAGCGCTTCCAGACTATTAATACAAGGTTACAAGAAAAAAGGAGATAAATAATGCTCATAGAAGGCGATCTGTTCCAAATGTCCCAAAACCAGCTCACGAAGCTGGCCAAAAATATGTCTATAGCCGGTTACACCCAGCTCAAAGGCTCTGACCTGATCTTCAAAATGTTCGAATTTCAGGCAGCACAAGAAGGCCTGGCCTTCGTTACAGGCTGCCTCGAGATCATGGACGATGGCTTTGGTTTCCTGCGTTTTCCAGGGAATAGCTATCTGCCCGGCCGCGACGATGTGTATGTTTCGCTCACCCAGATCCGGCGTTTTGGCCTGAAAAACGGTCACATGGTTTCCGGACCTGTGCGCTCTCCCAAAGAAGGAGAAAAGTATTTTGCTCTTTTGAGAGTAGAAGCCATAAACTATATGGCTCCCAGCAGCTTGCAGGATCTTCGGACTTTCGATGAACTCACTCCTTACTATCCCACCGAGCGCATCAATCTGGAATTTGACCAGGAAAACTACAGCACCCGCATCATCAACCTCTTTACCCCGGTGGGCAAAGGACAACGCGGACTCATCGTGGCTGCACCCAGAACCGGTAAGACCACCCTCTTGCAGGATATTGCCAATGCTATATTGACCAACCATCCTGAAGTCTATCTCATTGTCTTGCTAGTGGATGAACGTCCCGAAGAAGTGACTGAGATGAAGAAAGTGCTGGTAGCCGGAAATAGTGAAGTGATCTCTTCCACATTCGATGAATCGCCCAAAAACCACAGCAACGTGGCCGAAATCATCCTGTCAAAATCCAAGCGCATGGTAGAGATGGGACAGGATGTGGTAATAGTGCTGGATAGCATCACCCGTCTGGCCAGAGCCTATAACAACATCACTCCCTCCAGCGGCAAAGTGCTCTCCGGAGGTATCGATGCCAATGGTCTGATCAAGCCCAAAAAGTTCTTTGGTTCGGCCCGTAATACCGAAGAGGCCGGCAGCCTCACCATCATCGCCACTGCCTTGATCGATACCGGTTCCAAAATGGACCAGGTGATCTTCGAAGAATTTAAAGGCACTGGTAATATGGAGCTAGTTCTAGACCGCAGTATCTCCGATATGCGGCTCTATCCCGCCATCGATCTGGTAAAATCCGGAACCCGGCGCGAAGAATTGCTCCTTACCCCAAACGAGATCCGCCGCATGTATGTTCTGCGCAAATATCTGAAAACCATCAGTCCCATTCAGGGCATCGAGACCCTGCGCAAACGCATGGAACAGACCAAGAGCAACGATGACTTGCTCAATGCAATGAGTAATTGATGGAAATAACGTCCCCAGGCGGAGATCTCGAAAAGATCAAATACGCCATCTTATATGGTGCGGATGCCGTCTATTGCGGCTACAACCTTTTCGGCCTCAGAGCTGCAGCCAAAAATCTGGATCAGGATGACCTGTGCGAAGCTATTCGCTACGCCCATGCCCATGATGCCAAGCTGTATCTCACCCTGAATGCCTATCTCAAAAACGAGGATTATCCCGCTTTGGCGGATTTTCTGGACTGGCTGAAGGATACCGGAATCGATGCTGTGATCGTGGCTGATCCGGGAGTGTTTGACCTCGTGCAGAGTAAAACAAACATCCCCATCCACATCAGCACCCAGACCAATATCTGCTCCATTGCCGCCGCCAAATTCTGGCACGACAAAGGCGCCAAACGCATAGTACCGGCGCGTGAGCTTAGTTTCCGCGAACTCCTTGAGATCAAAGACGCCCTGCCCGAGCTGGAAATAGAAAGCTTTATCCACGGAGCGATGTGTGTGGCCTACTCCGGACGCTGTCTGCTGAGTGCCTACCTGAACAACCGTAGTGCCAATAGCGGAGCCTGCACCCAGGTCTGCCGTTGGGATTGGGCACTCACCGAAAAGAACCGTCCCGGCCAATACTTCCCCATCCAGGAAGATCAATACGGCAGCTATATCATGAGTTCCAAAGATCTCTGTCTCCTGGATAAAATGCCCCTGCTGAGTGAAGCTGGCATCCATGCCGGCAAGATCGAAGGACGCATGAAAAGCCTGTATTATGTAGCCCAGATCAGCCGCGTTTACAAAGCTGCACTGGCTCTGGCTGCGAACGACGCACAAGGCTGGGAACAGCTCAGAAGTGAACTGGACAAGGTTTCGCACCGGCCCTATTGGCAAGGCTTTTACGAGTTTGACAATACCGATGCCGGCATCGTGAGTCCGGACAAAGGTCCTGCCTACACTTCAGAAAGTCAGTATTGTGGAAAAGTAATTGCACATGAAAACGGAAAAGTGATTTTTGATGCGCTGGCCAAGATCTCTGTGGGAGAGACCATAGATATTATCTTTCCGGATCTTGCCCGCGATCTCAGCCTAAAGGTAGAACAGATCTATGATGAAGAGAACAATGCAGTTACAGATACCAGGCCCAATTTCCGCTACGGCATTTTGGCCCCGGATCTGGATATAGAAGGAGCTTTGATCCGCAAATGCCAAAGCTCTTAATAATCCTGATCTTACTCAGCTCCATACACCTGTTTGGACAGGTGGGGAAGGACTTTAGTGACCTGGAAAAGCTGTACAAATCCGGGCAATTGAGCCAGGTGAAAAGCAGCATTCTCACCCTCAAACCCAGACGTGATGAAGAGAAAGCCCTCGTGGGCTATTACTCCGCTCTCTTGCAAAAGACCAAGACTGCAGCCCTGGCAGAGTTCCAGGCTGTAGCCGATGGCTATCCCAAGACCAGCTATGGCCAGCTTGCCATGCTGGAAGCCGCCAAGATTCACATACTGGAGCGAGAAATTCCCCGGGCCCAAACACTACTGCGCAGCATCAGTTCGGCAGATATTATCGAACGCTTTTACTGGATGGCAGTTTCCTTTTATTGGCTGGAAGATTACTCCGCAGCGATAGCCAATGCCGAGAACTATCTTAGGTTCAATCCCTCGGATGCGCTGGCAGAATCTGCCCTGCATCTGGTAGCGGATTCCTATATTGCCCAGCGCAAGTATCAAAGCGCCACCTCCAGCCTGGACAAGATCAAGAAGCTGCCGGAGCAAGACCTGCAGTATTATTACTACCGCCAGGGCTATGTACAGGAAATGATGGGAGATTATGGCAAAGCCACCAGGGCCTATCGTGCCGGCTATGAGCTGGATAAATATTCGCAAGCGGCCTTCAATATCGAAGAACGCATTTTTGCCCTGCGCAGCCGTGCTCCCTCGCTGGATATCAGTTTCCTGTATCCCTATGCCCCGCTGGAGCTTGACCTCGGAATTGCTGTAAGTGACAGCGTTCAGATAGCCCCACCTGAGGTAACCGGGCCTCCTATTCCGGATCCTCTCCCCAAGATCGCCATGCCCGAAATCACCAGTTCCATGCCCATCAAACTTTTATTCAAGCCCATCAGCGGCTTCTATCTGCAAACTGGCAGATTTTCGGTGGAATCAAACGCAGAACGTCTGGTCAGAAACATCCGCGCCATGCAGATTCCCGCCACCTATTACGAAGAAGAAAAGCCGGGAAACAAAAGCTGGGTGGTGCTGGCTGGTCCCTTTGAAAATCAAAAGCAGACCGATGCCGCCAAGACAGTGCTTTTCCAAAGCGAGATCAATAGCTTTATCGTGCAATACTGATGGATAAAGGCAAGATCACTCCCATGCTGCGGCAATATCTGGATGTGAAAGAAGCCCATCCAGATAAGATTGTCCTCTTTCGCATGGGGGATTTTTACGAGACTTTCTTTGAGGATGCGATAGTGGTCTCCAAGATCCTGAATATCACCCTCACCTCGCGCAACCGCAATGAAGACAATCCCGTGCCTTTGGCCGGTTTTCCGTATCATGCTCTGGATAACTATCTGGATCGCCTGATCAAAAGCGGTAACAAAGTGGCGATCTGCGAACAGACCGAAGACCCCAAAAAGGCTGTGGGTCTGGTCTCGCGCGCGGTTACCGAAATCATCACCCCCGGGGCGGTATTGGATCAAAACCTGCTGGAAGGCTCGGCCAATGTATTTTTGTGCACCTTGTATCGGGCAGACAATCAGAAGAATTGCGGCCTGGCCCATCTGGATCTCTCCACCGGCGAATTTTCCTTTACCGAATTGCCCGAAAGCGAGCTGGCCAACGAAATCCAGCGCCTGCGTCCTGCGGAGATTTTGGTGGATAGCTCTGCCAATGAAGCCTTTGTGAAAGAGCTGAAGCTGGATTTTGAGCCTGCGATCAGCATTTATGACAACTGGCAATTTCAGCCTGCCGAAGCCAAGGCCCTGCTCAAGAAACACTTTGGCGTGAGCACCCTGGAGCCTTTCGGCGCTCACAACAGACCTGCCGGAGCCACGGCCGCCGGAGCCACACTCTCCTATGTGATGAGCCTGTATGCCTCTCCCATGACACACATCAGCAGCCTGCGCTACTACTCACTTTCGCAGTATATGCAGCTTGATGAAATCAGCCGGCGCAATCTGGAACTCACCCGCAGCATTCGCTATGGCGTGAGACACGGCAGCCTGCTCAATGTGATCGACCAAACCCAGACCCCGATGGGTGGACGCCTGCTCTTTCAATGGCTGCTGCATCCTTTGATCAATCTCGATGAAATCCTGGCGCGCCAACAAGTAATCAATAGTTTTATATCGCAAACCGCCTATCTGAAGGATGTCCGCGCTGCCCTGAAAGAGATTGGTGATATCTCCCGTCTCGTATCCCGCTTGGGCTCCCTGCGCATCAACCCCCGCGAGCTTTTGGCCCTGGAGAGCTATTTGCTCACCGCCAAGGACATCAAATCCAGGCTTCAGGTTTTTGAAGAACCTTTATTTGAGAACTGGATCGCCGCGCTGGATACCTTTGATGATATCAGCAGCCTGATTGCAAGCTCCATCCGGGAAAAACCGCCCATCACCATCACCGATGGCGGCATCTTCCAAAGCGGCTATCAGGATGATCTGGATGAACTGCTGGAGCTGATCCGGGATGGCAAAAGCTGGATCGCGCGTCTGGAAGAAGACGAACGCCAAAAGACCGGTATCACCACGCTGAAAGTAGGCTACAACCGCGTCTTTGGCTACTATATAGAAGTCACCGCTGCCCACAAAAGCAAGGTGCCGGATTATTATATCGAAAAGCAGACTCTGGTAAATTCCCAGCGTTACATCTCACCCCGGCTCAAGGAATTTGAAGCCAAAGTGCTCTCCAGCGAAGAAAAGATCAAGAGCCTGGAATATGAGCTTTATAAGGAGCTCAGGGCAAACCTGGCCATCCATCTCCCCCGCCTGCAAAAGCTCAGTGATATCATCGCCGAGATCGACGTCTTTTCTGCCCTCGCCTTTTTGGCCTGGCAAAATCATTACTCGCTGCCCGAATTTACCGAAAGCCGGGATCTGTATATCGAAGCCGGCCGCCATCCTGTGATCGAAAAGCTGATGCCAGAAGCGGAATTCATCCCCAACGACACCCTTTTGGACTATCCCGAGACCTGTATAGCCCTGATTACCGGCCCCAATATGGCAGGTAAATCCACCTATCTCAGACAGGTAGGGCTGCTGGCCATCATGGCGCAGATGGGCTCCTGGGTGCCTGCCAAAAAGATGCGCCTGCCCATCTTTGACCGCGTCTTTACCAGAGTGGGCGCCTCGGACAATCTGGCTCAGGGCCAAAGCACATTTTTGGTGGAGATGATCGAAACCGCCAATATCCTCAATTCCGCCACCCCCAATTCCCTGATCCTTTTGGATGAGATTGGCCGGGGAACCTCCACTTTTGACGGACTCAGCCTGGCCTGGGCCATCATCGAACAGATTCAGCGCAAGCTCAAAGCGCTCACCCTTTTTGCCACTCACTATCACGAACTCACCGAACTGGAAAACATCTACCCCCAGATCAAGAATTACAACGTAGCCGTGAAGCTCTACAACGATCAGATGATCTTCATCCGCAAGATCGAACGCGGAGGCGCAGACCAGAGCTATGGCATCCAGGTGGCGCGCCTGGCCGGAATCCCCAATCAGGTAATTCGCCGCGCTCAGGAGATCCTGAAGAACCTGGAAGAGCATGAGATCAGCCCACAGGGACTCACAGCAAACTTGCGCAAAAAACTCGCTTCCACCACACCGCAATTGGAAATCTTTGAAGTGATCTACGACAAAGCCAGCGAAAACGACGGTATAATGAATAAAATCAAAGAGATAGACTTGGACGATACCAGCCCCACCCAAGCCTGGACCTATCTTTCTGAGCTACAAAAAGAACTTTTGGGAGAATCATGAAACGCATTCTTTTCCTTATCGCAATCAGCAGCATCCTTTTTTCCTGCTCTGGCCCCAGAGGGGACAGCGCCGGCATCATCAATGGGACACGTATCCCCTATCCGGATTTTGTGGCGTCCTATCAAGGGCACAATTCAAATTTCCAGGCACGGGCGGGACGGGCTCCCAATTCCGATGAAAAAAACAAGCTCTTCAACGACACCTGGCTGGATATCACCAAGCACGTGATCCTGAAAGAGCAGTTTCAAAGGCGTAATATCAAGGTGTCCCCGCAGGAAGTGATTGACAGCCTGTCTGTTACCATCCCTCCATATCTAAAAGAAAACACCGCCTTGATGACGAATGGTAAGTTTGACCAGGATCTCTATTATCAATCCGTGCGTTACGACAGCCCCGTGAATATGACTCCGGTGCGCCGCAACTATTACGAGTATTACATCCCCATCCAAAAGCTGAAACAAAGGCTGATCGATGAAGAATTGGGCAAATCCAAACTGGCCAAACAGCTATCTGAAATAGTGGTCAGCAAGGCAGATTTTGAGCTTTTGGTCTTCGACCCCGCCCAAATGAATCCCATCCTCAGCGAAGTCGAGATCAAAACCTATTACCAGAAGAATCTCCAGCGTTTTGCCCTAAAGCCCATCTACGGCGTGAGCTACCTCAGTTTGCCGGTCAATCCTGCCGAGGCGGATAGGGAATACACCATTGCCGTCACAGATAGCATTTATGCCGAACTGGGCCTCGCCAAGTCCTTTGAGACCGTGGTTTTTGAGCGGCAAGAACGGCTGCCCGGACTGGGCATAGTCAATCCCGGCTTTGTGCGGGTGGAAAATGTGGAGCCAGACCTGCTGGCTGCCCTGGACTTTTTGCCGGATAATGGCTATAGCAAACCCACTGCCGTAGGGCGGGGATTTGCCATCTATCAAAAGCTGCAACGCACCAAATCCATGATCAGCTATCGCGCCTTGCAGATTCCGCCCATCCTGGTTCCGGCCACCATCAATGCGCAATATAACCAGGCCGAAAGTGCGCTGAATCTGGCCCGTGAGATCGGCATTCAGGCCGCTGCCAATGAACTGGATCTAGCTGTGGAATCTCACTCCAATATTAGCCTGAGCGATCTCTGGCACAAGGATATTACCATCAGCGAACAAGTAAATGCCCAACTCATGGACCACAAAAAAGGCGATTTTTTAAAGCCCCTGTATTCCTCCCTCGCCGGAAGCTGGATCGTGCTGCAACTCACAGAAAACCAGGTGAATAGAGTGAGACCCCTCTCCGAGGTAAGAAATATCATCATCCCGGAGCTCACAGACAGCCGCAGACGCATCATGGCAGAGCAAAAAGCCTATGAATGGCTGCAGCAGAATCCCGGCCTTAAGGCCACAGCAGATAACGGTGAATACCTGCTCCAGCAGTACAGCAAAGGCAATATCCACAGCGAATATGCCGGTCAAAGCCTGGATCTGGCCTATCTGCTGGCCCTGCAGCGCCACCTGAATAAGGAAAAGCCGCAGCCCAGCAAATTGGGCGATTATCAGATCATCCTGCTTCCCCGGAATTATTATGCTGATAAACGCGCCAAGGCCGATCCCAAAGTGCTCAGAGATCTGTATGTCCGCCAGCTTGATCCGGATTGGTTCAATATCTGGCTGGATGAGCGCCTGAAAAAAGCCGACAGGCAAGTCTTTGTAAATCCATGAACGACGAATATTTCATGAACATTGCGCTTAGCGAAGCCAAAACAGCCGCTGCCGAGAACGAAATCCCGGTGGGCGCCTGTCTGGTGCGGGATGGCAAAGTGATCCTGAAAGAACACAACCGCACCCGTGGACAGCAAAATCCCCTGGCTCACTGTGAAAAACTGATCCTGGACGAAGCTCAAAAACTGGGTCTCAAGTATTTGCAGGATTGCACCTTGTATGTCACCCTGGAGCCCTGTCTCATGTGCAGCGGGATGATCATCCACAGCAGAGTGGGCAGAGTGGTCTATGGCGCCCCGGACCCCAAAACCGGCGCCTGTGGCTCGGTATATCAGACTTTATTAGACAAAAGTTTCAATCATCATCCAGAGCTTGCCTGGGGCGTTCTTGCCCAGGATTGCGCTTTGGTCTTGACAGATTTCTTCCAGAATAAACGTTGAATTCCTAAGCGGAGAGTTGCCGGAGCGGTTGATCGGGGCGGTCTCGAAAACCGTTGTGCCCATGCGGGTACCCAGGGTTCGAATCCCTGACTCTCCGCCATTATTTTGCCCTGATTTCTCATCGGTGCCTTTGGTGAGAGATCTGGCAGAGTGCCAGGCTATACCGACAATAGTGCTGTCCACTGAAGTGGTGCCACTAATATTGTGTAGGGCTCTGGCAAGGCTCATCCTTGTCCCCCTAACTTGCTTTTAACATGCCTTCGATTCGAGATGACTCGAATATCTGAGTCATCTCGAATCGAAAGCACTTTAAAAACATGCTGATGGCATGAGGGTGGGACGGGCTTTTGACCTCAGAAAGCAAAAGATAATATAGGAAGAACAGAGCCTGATCAGCATAGCCTTATGAGTGCGGAGCACGGCAACCGTTTATCGGCTAAGCCCAGCAGGTAACTGCTGGG
>JAJBAW010000084.1 GCA_020532545.1 Candidatus Cloacimonadota bacterium
AAGCTCAATTGCCGCTATCCCATATGTTGGCAATAGGCTCTGAATCAAACTCGTCATCTTATTTACATCTTTTTGTGGCATTATAACCAGCTCCTTAGGGTGGATACTTATAAGGGTGACACGCCAATCTAACGACTAACGACTATTGGCGACTATTGCCTGAAAAACTATCCAAAGCTGCCAGGTCAATTCTGAGGAATGGATTGTAGGAAGGATGCCTCGCCCACTTTTTAAATTATTGAATCAGCTAAGTTATTGGAAAATAATCGAAACTTGTTGAACAGTCTCGCGCAGCCAAACAGCAATTATATTAAAAAGATAATCCAAGACCTTGAGCTCGCAGGATTCGGGCCTGTCTTCCGATCTTATGGCTTCATGCATTACCCCCTCATCTTCTGGTCACAAAAAAGTGGTTGACCGAATATCCGTCAGAAACCAGCTTGCTTCATGAAAACTATTACCACATTTAGGATTAAGATATGCTGAAAGAACTGTTGAAATTGAGGAGATATAGCACCGATGTTTATACTTGAAAACTGCCTGGTGCGGCTGGCGCGACCACAGGATCGCCAGGATCTGCTTGCCATCTCGCGCGGGATCTGGGCTGGGACCGACTACTTACCCAAGGTCGTAGATCGTTGGCTGGCAGAAGATTGGTTTTTTGTCTGCGAATATCAGGGCCGGGTCATTGCCTGTCTGAAGCTGAGTCTGCTCCCGGATAATGTACTCTGGTTTGAAGGCCTGCGTGTGCATCGTCGCTGGCAGGGGAAGGGCATTGCCCGCTTTATGAACACAGAAATATTCCGCTTTGCCTCAGGACTAAAGAAAGAGGATCCTGCCCTTAGCTACGAGTTTTGTACCTATTACAAAAACTACGAAAGCCTGACCCTCACGCGTAAACTGGGTTTTGTGCAGCAGGATGGCTTTTACAATCTGGAGCGGCGTGGTGTTCAGCGCATAGCGCAGCCCGAAATCGTGGTGGATTATGGGACGGAGATTTTCGCCCACTTTCCAAAATATTTACCCCTGAATTGGCATGCCGTTCACGCCAAAGCAGAATCCCTGCCCTTCATCAAGAAGCAGGCCACGCTCTTCAGAACCCCACAAGGCTTGTATCTCACCGGCTCAGTGGGAGAGCCCTGCATTACCTTGCTGTCGCCAGTGCCAGAGGATATCAAGGCTGAATTGCCCTATCTACAATCCTGCTTTGGCTCTCGCCGCAAGATCAGCCTTACTTTGCCAGCAGAGTTTGCAGCCCAGATTCCGCGTCTGCAGCAGAATAAGTTCTACTTTTGGGATGATGAGGGTGAAGTTGCTATGAATATGCTGGTATTTGCCCTGCCCTAAACCTTCTAAACTCTCTCAACCCTCTAAGCTTACAGGTTCACTTCCACCCAGACACCCAGACTAAATATCCTGGAGCCATCGTCGCGTTTGCGATCTGTGGTTATTTCGTAACTGGAGGTGAGCCCTCCGCGAATATTTTTGTCAAACTGATAGGTTGCGCCAGGGGTGATGGCTATCCGGGAATTGGAGCGATCAAGCTGGGAAGTATCTCTGCCCTTGGTGAGGTCTTCGGTATTCTCATAGGCAATGCCCAGGGATGAGGTGAGCTGATTGTTGATGTGGATCTTCTTGCCGGTAAAGGGGATGGTAAAACCACGCCCGGCTGTAAAGCTATAGGAGATGTTTCCATTCAAAGATTGGGTGTTGCTGGTTTTGACTATATCGTAGGAATCCATATCGGTGATGTTTTCGGTTTTTGCGACAGAGAAGCTGATATTAGTATTTACCTTGTTCAAGACGCTGCCGGTAAAGCCGATCAGAGGGGACATCGAGACGGTGGAGGATTCCTGTTTGGGCTTCACCCAGTCTATATCTCCGCTGGCCCTGGTGGTGTATTGGAATCCAGTGTTCAAACGCGCACCTTGCAGGTATTTGGAGAGGCCTACCCACTTTTCCCAATTCATCAGGCTGAGGGTGATATCCGGGAAAGTGGTGGAGGTATTCTGCTGGCTGGCACTGGAGTATCTGCGGTTGAAGCTATGGGCAAAATTGATCGTGCTATCCAGATTTCTCCCCAGGAACAGTCCGGAGGAAAGGGTGATGGTGTTGTCGTCTCCGATGGCATCCAGATAATCTCTGGGCATGGAGTGGGGGACACCCAATTGGAAGGCAAAATTCGGCAGATCAGTTTTCCTTGTGTAATTCATGGTATAGCCATTTTGATAGGAGGCATTGATGTTCTTGATTCTGGCTAGATTCTCGATGGCAAAGATAAAGGGATTGATGGCAGGGCCTTTCTCTTTTTCCTTCTTCTCTTCCTTTTCATCCTTTTCATCCCCATCTTTCACTTCATCAGGCTTTTCTGCATCAGCGTCCTTCTCATCCTGAGGCTTTTCATCGCCCTTGATCTCATCCGGCGAATCAGGATCAGATTTACCTTCTTGTTCGCGCTTTTTCTCTTCCTCTTTTTTCAGCTCTTCAGCGGTTTTAGTGTCCTCATCCTTAGGCTCCTCCTGCGCTTCCTGCTGCTTTTTGAGATCCTCAGCTTCTTGTTGTTTTTTCTTGTCCTCGCCTTCCAGTTGCTGCTTTTTCTTGCGCTCTTCGTCCTCTTGGATTTTCAGCAGCTCCCTTTCGCCTTCGGTGAGATCATTATAGATATCATCCTTTTTATAGTCTTCACCTTGCTTGGGATCTTTGGGGTTCTTGCCAGCGCCATAACCCGGGATCTTGCTTCTCATTTTTTGGGCCAGGGAACTCAATAGGGTGGAATTCATCAGCGAAACATTTACACGGGCACCTCTGTTCACATTACCATCGCTCTGGAATACTTCCACTTGCTCGCCATCCACATTCTCGTAATACTTACGCTGCATATCGGTATATCGCGCTGTAATGCTAGAGCTCACGGTGAGCACTCTGGGCAGATAGTTGGGGTTGAAATTCAGCCCCAGATCTTGAACGTATTCAGTCTGTTTACCGATGTTGAAGTCGCCGATGTACTGCTTTTGGATCAGGTCCCGTTTCGTATTGAATCTGGCGGTGGCATTGAGATCACTGGTCAGGGGCCAGGTGACGTTATTATCGCTGGTAAAGACGCGGGTCTCGATGGAATAAGCTCTGGGGAACCAGTCATATTCGCCTTCGCGCAATTCCCAATTCCAGCTATAAGGCTTGTTGCTATTCACGGTAAAGCTATTGGAAAAAGCTGAGGGCAGATAGCCCAGACGGTAGTTTTTCAGCAGTTTGAAGCTCACCTTTTCAGCAGGGAAATTCAGATTGTAACCCAAGGTCCCTCGCCAGGATTGGGTGGTATCCACCGCTGTGGAGGTGTGGCTGTAGCGCTGCTCCGCATTTCCGGAAAGGGTGATTTTGCCCAGGGAATATTCCAGAATCTTGCTTTTTGGCGGTGTGCGCATGCTATAGCCGAATTCTCCATAGTAGCTCAGGGTCTCGGTGCGTTCCCGTTCGCGCTGTTCGGGATCGGTGATGTTGGCGATCAAAAGGTCAGAATTTGCCCGGTAGCGCGGCTCTCCGGTGGTCTGGTTGCGGCGCAATGTGATGGGCAAATCTAATCCCCAGGAATTTGGTAAGAACTTATTGATAAAGTACTTGTTGATGATATTAAAAGTCTGAGTTTTCGTGTAGGTGTTTGATCTACCCCGCTGGATTACGGGATTGAAGTTTTCGCTTTTGGATTCATATTCCACATCCAGCGTGGAGAAATCGGCAAACTTGGTATTCAGGCTCACCCTTTGTGCCACTCCGATAGCCTGATAGGGATTATCCACCCGCATATCGTTGTAATACATGGTGCCGCTCAGGGGTTCATTTTGTTGATCAGTGCGGGGATTGATCACTCCCAGAAAGAGCTCCCGGATCGTGGTAAGGGTTGGCCTTCCCCGATAAAAATAGGTCCTGTTGCCCACCACCAAAGTGTCCGAAGTAGCTCCCGGATTTCTTTCTTTGAGGGCGGTAATATCTTGCAGGTCAAACCTCAGTTCTTGCCAGAGATTTTGATCCATCTTGTTTTGATAGGGCACCACGGGGATTCTCTCGGTTACCTGATAGTAATTCAGAGAATCTGCGCCTATGCGGAAAAAGATATCAAGATTCTGCAGAGTGGATCCCTCTTCTACTTCTGGATAGACCCAGTAGCGCAGGCTTTCATAGGCCAGCAGGTTATAGGAATCGATCATGGTCTGTCTCAAAACGATCTGATTATTGCTCTGCAGATTCGCTATATCCATGGACAGCGCGGACTCTGAAGTTTCCCGGCGGTCTTCGGTATATACCGTTCCGGGGGGAGAGGTATAGTGATTGGAATTCTTTTGATTGTTTGCTATTCCCGTGAGGTAAGTGGTATTAAAGGCAGCCATTTCAGATTCTGAGAGGATGCGCCCATTGATATCGCGCGCAAAGAAATCCTGCCATTTATTACCCACTATTGCTGCTTCGGCCAGGTACACCCGTACCGGAGAATCGCTTTGCAGCCAGATGCGGGCATAGGATATCTTTTTCAAGTTCGGCTGCGCTCCGGTGCTGGAATTGTTCACGATGGTATAGTATTCCGGGTCAGTGAGCGGAATGCGGTATAGCACCCAGCCGTCATGATTTTGCCCGGTGGTATCGGCCAGAGCGATGCTGTAGCTGAAATAGCGGTCCAGCTGGTTCAAGACGCCATTGCCATCCAGATCTTCTGTATCCAGCACGCGGTTGCCTTCGGTGCCATTTATGCCGGGGTAATCCCCATTGGCATCGATGCTGGGATTGGCCAGATCAAAGGGATCGTGTCCAGGCTCGCCATGGCGTATGCCATCCAGACCGATGTCCTCATCCAGAGTGAGCACTCCGTCCAGATTCTTGTCTTCTGTGTCCAGGCGGTTCAATCCGCCAAATTCGGTATAAAAATCTTCGTTGATATCGCCCAGGTCCACTGTGAGAATTGCGTCCGGACGGAAGCCTTCTAGCTCATCCACTTTGACCATGAGTTCGATGTATTTCTTTTGGGAGAAGTCCAATTGGTTGCCCAGATATTTCATCACTCCGCTATAGCTATAGACTCCGCTTCCAGGCATGTAGAGATTGCTGGGCCAGTGCTTTAGTGCCAGTACGGTAGCGGTTTCTTTGCGCTCTCTTTCGGTGAGGGTAGAAGGATCTTCGATCTGTTCCCGACGGATGTTTTTGGGATTGTACCAATTCATCCGGCCTTTGGCCAGTGAGGTGCCAAAGGGCTTGCTGCCTCGCACCCAGGTGGAGAAGGTGACACCCAGAGGATACGAATCTATGATGGATTCCATATCATCCACAAAAGCTGTCTTTTTTTTGCTGTCGGCATCGCCATAGATATTTGGTATGGTGTAAGCTATCTCACCTGAGATATTGATTTCGCTTTCTTTGGTGGTGGAGATCAAAGGCAGGGCATCGATGGCGCGGGTGATAAAGGCCGGTTTGAAGCCCAATTTGCCATCCACATTTGCCATCCACATCTCGATGTTTTCATTGCCGATCCGCGGACGTTTGTCGGATACAGTCTCAGAGCGATAGATCAGGGTTCCGCCTAATTTGGCATAATCCGTAATCTGCCAATCTGCCCTCATTCCTGCCAAGGTCTTGCGGGCCACATCGAACAAGGATCTGCTCTCATAATCGATCTCGATCTTGGCATCAGGATCTTTGCCGGCCGGGGTGAGGAAAGTGATCCTGCCAAAGTCGTAATCCACCAGGTAATCGACATTCTCCCGCTGCTCCAGCCCGTTTACCTTCACGCGCACACTGCCTTTCAGAATCCCGCTTTGCGAGAGATCAATGGCATCGCGCCCGATCTTCCCCAAGACCGAAAGATAAAAGCTGATATCCTGGTAGTTGATGCTTTCGTTTTCCTCTTCGTATAGCACGACGTCTCCCAGAGGCTTGAAGGGCTCGATGAAAGGAAAGATCACCAGGCCGGCAGAAAGGTTGACGGTGGCGTCGTCACCATTGATCAGCCCGTCTCCCGTGCTATCCAGCCTGAGATAGTCCATGTAGGTGATAAACTGCCCGGTATTCAGGCTGTCCGGCAGATTGTAATTGCGCGTATTATCCACATTGCGGGTATAGACATCGAGGCGAAAGCCCTCACTTTTGATATTGGTCTTGTTCATGTTATAGACATTACGCATCTGGTAATGCCAGACGTTATTGGGATCATCGGGGTCATATTCCTGATTGCGGCGCCTCAGCACGAAGGGATAGATGAGCTCATTATCCGGCGCTTGCCCTTCGGTATAAAAGTCATCAGAACGCACCTTGATCCCGTCGCGGCGGTCATACATCACAGCCAGGGTGGTGCGGCGATCGATGCCTTTCAACACCGTGACGAAGCCGGCATCGTAATCGGTAATAAAGTCTGTACCCTCGATCAGTTCATCATAGTAAGGCGTGTAGTAGTCATTTTGACTGAAGAAAATGGTATCCCCTGGGGCAAAGGCAAAGTTATTGGCCACGATGGAGTCATCCATGAACAGACGAACTGTGCCATATTCGGGCAAAAAGTTGCCGTTTTCGATCATCCAGGCGCCAGAGTAATCGGTCATCACGGCGTTATTTACCCAGCCCTGAGGCATTGAGCCGATATTGCTCTCGTCATAAATCTTATAGAGCTCATAGGGATCGTGCAGATAGTACATGGTCCGGGCTGCGTAATCCCGAGAACGGAAAACAACGCTATCAGCCTGCGCCTTACCCACATAGCTCATGGTGTTCTTTTGGCCTTCTTCTTTGGAGGCGATCACGGTGAGATCCAGATCTCCATATTTGAATTTACTGGTCACACCAAAGAGACCTTGCGAGCTGGTGGAATAGCTAATATATCTACTACCGGAGAGCGCCAGGGTGATATTACCCGCTTCGATGGATTGCACTATCTCGTCTTCATCCCCGGTGTACTTGATATTCACGTTATTGGGGTCAAAAAGCTGTTCATCCTGATTGGAATTATACTTGAGATTTACCGAGATTTTGTCACCGATGGTGCCAGTGAGTCGCAGGTTCGTCTCTTGCTCCATCTTGATATCGAAGGTGCTGCGGTGACCGGTTTCGTAGATGGGTATCTGCTTGCGCTTTGTGCTGCTTACCTGGATCGTCACCTTTTGCGTACCGTCCAGATTCAGGCGGCTGGAGCCGCTGCCCAAGACCTTTTGCACGCCCTTGGGTAGTGCGATAGAGGGCAGATCCAGCACGAATTCTCCGATCAGCCCGCTGGTGGTTGTTTGCGCAGTTTGTGAATATTCCTTGATTCTGGCATTCAGGGATTTGCGGAAAGCATTGCGCTGCATATTGCTGAGGTATTGATCAAAACTGAGCGGAACCGGTGGATGCACATTGAGGCCTTCCACCATAGTATAGACGAGCACCCGCTGAGTCTCAAAATCCACCTTTTCTTTGCGGGCTATCTCCAGGCCGCTGATGGCGTATGGCTTCTGGCGATAGACGTTGAGCCCCTTATCCAGCTTGTACATATCCACCCGGTTTTGATTGAGGGGGGCGTAACCCTGGATATACAATCTGGGCTCAAAGGTCTCCGCTCCCAAAAGAACTGGGATCAGCAGCAAAAGCAGCAGCCAGCGTTTATGCATATTGTTAGTTAATTTCGTTCAAAATGAGGCTCTTTAGGGCCAGATAAAAGCCATCCAGAGTGAGGTTTTGATCCACCACATAGTCCGTGGAGCACATAGGGGCGATCACATTGGCCAGGCCTCCTGAGAGGATGATCTGAAAAGGTCCATACTGGGCATAATTCACTTTAATCTCCGCAATAAAGCCCCGTAGCATCAGGGCATGGCCGGTAATGATGCCAGAGAGCATCGCATCGCGGGTGGTATTTCCCAAAAGCTGTGAAGGTGCCTGCAAGACCACGCTGTACAATAGCGCTGCTTTCTCGAAAAGATGATCTGCCGCCGTCTTGATTCCGGGGGCAATGACCACTCCCACATAAAGTCCATCCTTGTCTATCAATTGGATGGTGGTGGCTGTACCCAGATCTATCACCAGGGCAGAGCTCTTATACTTTTTCCAGGCTGCAAAAGCATTGCCTACCAGATCTGGACCCACCAAAGCAGGTTCCTTGATCAGATAGCGCAGTCCAATGGGAGAAAGCCCATTTATCTCGTACACTTTCGCCTTCGAGTGCAGCTCCATCATAGCTTTGAAGGTCGAGCCCAATCGGGGCACAACTGTACCCAAGGCCACATACTTGAACTCACTTAATGAGTATTTGCTGAGCGCAGCCTTAAATTGTCTATTCAGATCTTCCACAGTAAAATTCGGATCAGCTTCGATTCGAGATCGATTCTTCAGCTTATCCTGTTCATACACTGCGCAGACTATATTGGTATTTCCAATGTCCACGACCAGGGTGAGGTCTGTATTCACGCTATACGGCATAATCCCCGCTTAAATTTAATTTTGTGAAAACAAAAAACAGAAGAAACACTTCAGTAAGCTAAAGTGCTAGAGATGGAAATTATGTCAATGAATTTATCGGAGTTTTAGCTAGTTTCCGCGATATATCAGTTAATTTGTGGAAGCTTTTCCACATTGCAATAAGGCGGGAATTCAGATTCCTACGCTGGAAGCCAGTGTAACCAAAGCCATTAGAGCGTTAAATATGACCTTGAAGTCAGTGTGGCTATAGCTGATAGTTTTACCATCCAAACGCTGAACATCAGGCATCAAACAGGCCTGATCCGCCATCGCGGTGGAGTGCAACTCTATTTTGAGCTCGATGGGCGCCTCGAAAGTAAGGATCGGCAAGTCGTTTTTATCCAGCGCGGCGTGTATCTTCTGGCTGAGCTCTTCGTTCACCTTGAGCACGGAATAGTTCTTGGCGGCAAACTTGCTGACGCCTTCCTTGGTACACACATATTCCAGCCAGGGCATGGGAGGCATCAGTTCGCCTTTCAGAGCCAGATCTCCACTCACCACAGCCACGGGAACCTTGTGATAACCGGCATAAGCCGCGTTGATCAGAGCTTCGTTCATGGGCTGCTCATTGATCCAGATCTTCTGAATCCGGCTATTGGAATAAGTGTGATCCATGTTGCCTCTTAAGGCTCCGGTGCCAGCGTGATAACCCAAAAGAAAGACCATGGCGTAGCTGCTGTCAAAACCGGGCATCATATACTCCGGACGGGGACCACCGCTGATCAGGCAAATGCGTGGGTCCAGGCGAGTGATCTCATAGCTGAGATTATCTCCGGCGGAGTGCGAATCTGCGATCACGATCTCGGTGATTTTGTCTGCCTGTTTGCTGCTCAGTATGGCCTTTAGCGCTGTGCTGATGTGCTCGTTCATACAGGCGCGCACCGCAGGGCGATCCACCTTTTCTTGTTCCCAGTTAAAGGTTCCGGGGATGCCTTCCATATCTATTGAAATAAAGATTTTCATGTCATTTCCTTGGCGATCAAAGCGCCCAGTCTGAGGTTGTTTTTCAGTAAGGCCAGATTTGCTCTTACGCTTCTGCCTTCGGTGGATTTTGCCAGATGATCCAGAAGATAGGGGGTGATGGCCTTGCCGGAAAGGTTTTTGGCATCCTTTAAAGCTTGCAGGATGTAGGGCTCGATTTGCCCAAAAGGAATCTCAGCTTCGGCAG
>JAJBAW010000017.1 GCA_020532545.1 Candidatus Cloacimonadota bacterium
CCAAATATGTTTATCTTATCCAAATTTCTCAAATGCCCGATTATGCTTTTTGCGGTTTCTACAACACTATCTGTAACTGCAGCCATACTGCTGGTGTAATCCAAAGCTACAGCTAATTCAATAGCATCACTATTTACCGTGAATCCCGGCTCAGTAAGCCCATCAAAACCATCCCTTACATTCGCGGCATTGAACGCAAAATAAATATGACCATCGGGGGTTGTCGGACTTCCAAAATCTACTATTATATCAAATTCCCCATCTTCGGATACTACCCATAGCGGGCCACTCCATTTACCTTCGGCATTGGTCTGCACATTGGCTATGGGGCTAAAGCCAGCCGGAAAGTACTGATCTATTCCTTCTACAGAGGCCCCATTAATATAGCCGTAATCACCATGCCGAATCAAGTAAACGGCTATCTTGGTATTCTGAGGAGCATTGGTGATGTTCACATATACTGTATCATTGAAGCTATAGATATTCCTGCTTTTGTTTCCTCCGCTATAGCTCTCCACTTTGGGATAGAAATGAAGTCCTCGGTCTGAATAAGCCTTGTCGATGATTTTTTGTGCTGCCGGAGTAGAGTTACTCATTAAAATATTGTAGAAGTATCTCGGCTTGTATCTATTTTGATCATTCTCATCTACAGCCGCCAAAGCTTCAAGCAATTTACTATCAAAATTATCAAACAAGAGACTCATTCGGATATTATCCCAAACTGCTGCAATAGGCATCCCACAATAATACCATGAATAGAAATCCTCGTTCAGAGGCAATCCTTGAGTGTTATAGATTGAAGATGACTGAACATTATACATGTCGAGCAAATCAATTGCAATTGAATTCCCATCATAATTCCGAATAAAGCTGTTGGTATCAAGACCTTTCCCCAACCAATATTCTGCGAATGCTTCGTCCATTGCTTTAACCAGCATAGTAGAGGCAACACCACTAAAAGTTAAACTATTCATTCTGTTGTATGTATAGAAATGGGATAACTCATGTAATATGATGTATGGATTGTATCCATTATGGTAATGAATCTCAATTACACCATCAGGGTAGACTTGGAAGATACCTCCCCAGTCATTAGCCGGCAATGCTTCATTATCATTGAAAATAACTGGATAGTTTACATTTGAGAATGACGAACTTAGATTTGTAAAGACACTGTCTATTCTCTGGAGATGATAGTAAATATTTGCTGCATACAAGGAGGGAGGTCTTGGATTAAGTAAATCTTGAGTATCTATAGTGTCCTGGATAACTGTCTCGTAGTTCATCGAATCGATTTCTGTAACGTAGTGAACGTTTAACGCGTTTGTGCCATAATAAACTGACCTAATGTCCCATCTTGTGCTACGCAAGCTTACAGTAAAATTGTCTTGGGGAACAGAAGATAAAGGGATGATCCCATTAAGATCAGTGTAATCAGCTTCGCTGCCATTCTCAACATGTATAGCCTTTAACGGTGATTCTGGAGGATTTGTGGGATCAAACACCAACCCGCTAATTGTTGGCTTGTATGTTTTACCTTTAACTGCGTAGTCGTAACGTAAATCGTGTGCTTTATCGTGGTAGATTTCTAAAGTTTCAACATCAATGCAGTACCAGTCTGAGAAAAAGCCAAGTGACCAACACAACCTATACTGCAATGGATCCTTAGATGTTGGAATTCTAATATAGCCAATACTAGGTTCTCGGTAACTTCTTGTTATTCGATTGTCATAGAATTCAGACTGTTTGTATACATTGAACATTATCTCTTGAGCATCTTCTTTACTGATGTTTATTGGAATCGGTGTATTGGGAATATCCGCGGTTGAATCATTAATATGAAACTTTTGGGTCTCGGGGATATAAGCTATCCGAATAAATCCACCTGGATACACGCTATAACCATTAACTCTTTGCTCCCACTTTTTTGCTACCGAGTATTGGCTGCTTTCAATTTTCAATGGAAATAGCTGACCTTCACGAGCGGATATGAAGGGAGCCATCCTGAGCAGTACCTGATCTATAGCAAGTCCCGCCAGGGTAGTATCTTGAGGATCTGTCAATTGTATGCCACTAAAGTTTCCAGACATCTGTGAAAATTTCATAAACTGGAGATTGTGACCGATATACCCCACAAATCCCGTTTCAGCCTTAAATCTCTCCGCCATTTGATTCATTTCCTGGGTTTTACGCCAGTACACTTCCGGATCGTTGATGTCTTCACTGGCGTAGATGGCCATGCAAAGTGCCAGCAGTAGTAAGGTGACGATTGCTCTTGTTTTCATCTTGTTCTCCTTTTGTTTAGCTTGTGTTAAACTATTATCCTGGTCTATAAAGACCAAGCTCTGCTTTCGACGTTATATCACCAGGTGCAAGCCTCTTAAGTATGATACATAAGAGCTTGCTTTATTACTCTTTCTGCAGAGATAGATACCCAGGAAAATTGATATCTGCCTGTGCAGAAAGTGCTTCATTTTAATCAATCAACATGCGCTGGTAGCTGGATTTCACTGAGCTTGTCGCCACATCAATACTATCATCATAAACTGTAAAACCAGGTCCATTAAGCCCATCAAAGCCGTCCATTACATCTGCTGCGTTGAAAGCAAAATGAATACGACCATCCGGCTGCTCAGGGCTGCCGAAATCTACGATTATGTCATAATCACCAACCGCGTTTTTTGCTATGGTCGGGATAGTCCAGATAAGTCCGCTCCATTTACCATCAGCATGGGTGCTTTCCTCGATAGGGGTGAACTCACTGGCAAGGTGATCGTTTAGGGTAGATACTGAAGCACCATTGATATATGTGTAATCACCATGCCTTATTACATATACCTTAAATGGGGTATTCTGAGGAGCTTCGGTGATGTTCACATGCACCTGATTACCTGGAGAAAAGGAGTTTCTCGGCTTTTGAGCAAGGCTATGGCTCTGAACTCTCGGATAGAAATGAAAGCCGCGGGACGTATAGGCTTTTTGGATGGCTACCTGCTTGGGATTCAATGGATAGGGAGTGGTATCATCATCCACCCGTTTCATCAGGATATTGTAGAAATAACGGGGCTTGTAGCGGTAGGTAGCGTTATCATCAAGTTCCCGTTTAACAATACCCAAAGCACCAACAAGCAGTGTATCAACGGCATTAAAATCATTATCATTCAGATCTGGGAAGTGTGTCCTATTGCGTAAATCCCACCAGGCAGAAGCAAGAGGGAACCTCATGTCATAGCGTGCATAAATGTCTTCATTTACTGTGGAAGTTGGATACTCGCTGCTATGAACACTTGCAACCGTTAATGCAGGGTCACTAAGACCCTTAGTGTATAGGCTTGATCTATAGTATGGATTGTTTCTATACATACAGGGGAAATATGATGAAAATGCATCATCCATAGCACCCCTTAATTCTGAAGTTGAGCCATACCGGAAACTATTAAATATCAGACTTCTATTTACCATATCGTGCGTCATTTCGTGACATAGAGTTGAACTATATCTTCCATTGCCTGTACTAATTTCAATTTTGCTAGGTGTATCTTGCGTACCATACAATATTTGACCATTAGTTTCGGGACCTAGATCACAATCTGCCGTAATAATAGGTTCATCCAAAGTACTACCATAATAACAACTTGACCCGTTAAGCACCATTAGTTCTTTAATCTTATCTCTAAATCGGAGAGCGGAATAATAAAGGTTGCTTGGATTACCAGTTGGAACAGAATCAGTGTCAGTGTAGTTGAAGACTAAATTGGGCAAATCTGTAATTAGACTATTATGTTTAACCCAACCCCCACTTTTCTTAAATACTTTAATACCACACGAAGCCATGAGACAAGATTCGATATCTGTTATTTCATTCCCCAAAAGTAGTATACTCCCTTCTCCGTTTGTGTATCTTATTTCACTAGGGACCCCGTCGCAATTAGCTGTTACCTCGGTGCTATCAAGGGAAACTACAGTAGTCAAGAACGAACCAATATTGTCCGAATACGGCATGACATGAGCAGAAACATTTATCATCCTATCATCTGATTTATTGTCAATAATCTTGTATATTTTTCCAGTTAACGCATCAATGTATATTTTTTTATACCACCCGCCGACCCAACATAGTCGATAAACGGGCATGATGTCAGCAGATTCAGATGCACTAATATTACAAAAAGATATCCCCAAGAACGGTGTTGTTTTACGGATATTTTTCGTTACTTCATCATCAACAATATGTTCATCGTAGATTCTAACCGCATCTTCGTAGCTTAGGACAGGAGATATATTATCAAACGGTAGCATCACAGTATTATCACCGATTGAAAAGTGCTTGCGTCCAGCCTCGTAAGTGATCATTATGAATCCCGAACCTTCTAACCGGTAGCCATTGACTTGCTGCCTATAATCAGTGGTAAAACCATTCAACTGTTTTTCTATTCTGCACATGGATAGCTGCATTCGCTTGGCTGCAGAATAGGGTAGTAACTTTTCCACTATTCTTTCACAGGCCTCTCTGAAAGCTGTGGTGTCCGCATTGGCAGTGAAAGGAATATCTGAGAAATTCCCTTCGAAAGAACCTAATCTCATTCTCTTGTAGCCGTAACTAATCTGTCCTTCGAAACCTGTGTCTTCCTTAAATCTTTCCACCATTTGATTCATTTCCTGGGTTTTACGCCAATACAGTTCCGGATCGTTGATGTCCTCACTGGCGTAGATAACAGTGCAAATTGCCAGCAGTAGTAATGCGACTAATACTCTTGTTTTCATCTTGTTCTCCTTTTGTTTAGTTTGTGTTAGACTTTTTTCTTGGTCTATAAAAACCAAGCTCTGCTTTCGACATTATATCACCAGGTGCAAGCCTCTTAAGTATGATATATATAAGAGCTTGCCTTATTGCACTTTCTGCATAGATGGATACCCAGGGAAATTGATATCTGCCTGTGCAGAAAGTGCTTCTTTGTCATGAAGTAGTATTATCTGGGAAGAGAATTTCATTGGGTTTGTTACTGCGATTTCTCGCCAATTCTCAGAATTATCGCAGCTTATAGCCCCAATGTTTTGCATGAATTCAGGATAATGTGCGCTACCATCAAATGTGATCTCATCCTTAACATGATCGAGCATCAAAAAATAAGTTTCATCATCGTAGCAGATAGGTAAAATGGGGGATTTATAGTTCCAATAGCGTTTGTATTGATGAGATTGAAATACCAGTGAGACAGAGGGATGATTCGAATCACTATGAAAGATAGGGATAGAGTAATATGTTCCGCTGGCACCAGTACACGAATATTTAAAACTCCCAGATACACCCATTGGCGGCTGTAACGCGTTTTGGGCACATAATGGCACAGTCCATACAGCCATTACGAAAACCATAGCCATGTTCTTCAAGGTAATCATAAAAACTCCTCATAGAGATTAGTTATCAACGCATATTCGCCATAAAAAATGGATTCATGGAAGAAGGTGGGAAAATCAGATAAGCTTTTCTTCAATGATTTCTCTTATGCTTGCAAGATATTCAATATCCATTTTCCAGTCAATAAGAAAATTTAAGTATTGTCAAAATTATGATTATACTGTTCAAAACAGAGATCCATGCTTAGGCTATTCTCTGGTAAATCTCAAAAAAACAGATCTGAATAATCCCAGATCAAGTACAATCTGGGTCACATCAAAGACGAAATGAATTCCAAGCATGGTCTTAATGTATATGCTATAAAGGCATAAAATATGAAAACCTCACCAGAAAAATCATGCAGATAAGTAACTGTATGACTGATATATTCACATCTATGAGGGTAACAACCGGTCCTGCAGACGAAGATTCTACTTGACAAAAAAGCAGGCTTTGCGGACTGTGTTTTAACATATGCAACAAGAACAACGCTGGGGGCGTAGTTCAGTTTGGTTAGAACGTCTGCCTGTCACGCAGAAGGTCGCGAGTTCGAGTCCCGTCGCTCCCGCCAGAAATTCGGACGCCTTTTGGGGCGTCCTTTTTCTTATGAGAGAAGAATTATGAAACTTTATAAAGCTCTGTTTTCCCTGCTTAACCTCTTGCTCGAGGTGATTTACTATATCAGCTATCCACTGCTGAGGCTAATAGCTGCGCTATATCATTATAATGAAGGGTTTCAAACGCCCGCAAAGCGCATGGACAGGCCGATCTTGATTCACGCAGCCTCTGTGGGTGAGGTCAATGCCGCAGTTGCTTTGATCCGAGAATTGCTGAGGGAAGGCTATCCCATCCATATAAATACAGTTACCATCACAGGCAGAGCTTTGGCGCAGAGCATTTTCCCAGAGCTGACCATCAGTTTGGCTCCTGTGGATGTCTTGCACCTCCGGCAGAGGCAGATGCGTATGTTGCAGCCTCGCTTGATCCTGATCGTGGAAACGGAAATCTGGCCGAATATGCTGTATGCAGCCAGACAATACAATATTCCCATCGTCTTTGTCAATGCCCGGCTTTCGGAGAAATCTCTGAAAAGCTATCAGAAGATAGGGCCCCTGCTGCGGATGATTGGCAGCTCTATCAAAGCCATTATGGCGCAGAGCGCAGAGGATAGGGCGCGCTTTGAAAGGCTCTTCAATAATGTCCCGGTAACTGAGGCTGGGAATCTGAAATATTGTCTTAGTTTACCTGATTATGATGAGAGTAAAATCAAAGCGGATCTGGGCATCAGAAAAGACGATTTCGTTATCTCTTGGGGCAGTTCACGTCCCGGAGAAGAGGAACTTATTTTAGGGATATTAGCAGAACCAAAACGCAACATTCCTGCTCTGAAAGTGATCCTGGCTCCCAGACATCCGAAACGCATCCCGGAAGTTGAGAGATTGCTGAGGGGCACGAACTATCAAAAGCTCTCGACATTCGATCCCCAAAGGGGTTGGAACATCCTTTTGATTGATACCCTGGGGCAATTGAGCGCAGCCTATGCTGTCTCTGATCTGGTGATAGTGGGAGGCAGTTTTTACGATTTTGGGGGGCACAATCCCCTGGAGCCTGCCTACTATGCCAAAGCGATCATCATGGGAGAATATCACTCCTCCTGCCGGGATTCGGTGCGGACATTGCAAAAAGCTAGCGCGATAGTAATCTCAAACCCGGATAAGCTCTTGGAGGACATCCTGACTTTGGCCGCCAACCGTCCACAAAGGGAAGAAATGGGCCGAAAAGCAAAAATAGTCTTGACGGAAAATGCGCATGCGCTAAACGTTCATATCAGAGGTATAAAACAATGTCTGAAATGATTCGTGAAGCGATGTATTACAAGAAGCTCGAGGGTGATCTATTGCAGTGCGAGCTCTGCCCACATTACTGCGTAATCCCGGTGGGGGAGATGGGCAAATGCAGATCCCGGGAGAATATCGCGGGTAAACTTTGGGCAGTGAATTATGCCAAAGCTTTGGGTATCTCGGTGGATCCCATCGAGAAAAAGCCCTTTTATCATTTCCGGCCCGGCACCAGGATCTTGTCTCTGGGGCCGAATTCCTGTAATCTGAACTGCCAGTGGTGTCAGAATTATCAGATTTCACAATTTGAAAGCCCGACTATAAACCTTTCTTTGGAAGAGCTTTACAGTGGGGTCTTGAGGCATAATCCCACCACCAGGCAGATTGCCTTTACCTATACTGAGCCGCTGACCTGGTATGAATATATCCTCGATTTTGGGGTTAAATATCCAGATGTCAAGATTGCTCTGATCTCCAATGGCTTTGTGAATCCAGAGCCTCTGGCTCAGCTCCTACCACATATCGCAGCGATGAATATCGATATCAAGGGGATCACGGAAGATTTGTACAAAGCCCAATGCGGCGGAAGTTTGAAGCCGATAAAAGAGAATATCCGTGCGGTCTGGGAAGCCGGTGTGCATCTGGAGCTTACTTTGCTGCTCATCCCCGGCCTCAACGACAAAGAGGAAGAGCTGAGTGAACTGGTGGATTTTATCGCTGAGATCAGCCCTGAAATCCCGCTGCATATCTCGGCCTATTATCCTACTTATCTAACCGATCTGCCTGCGACCAAGGTGCAGGATATTGCCCGGGCTCGCAAGATTGCGCTGAAAAAGCTCTCTTATGTATATGGTGGGAATTTGGCTGAGGATGGTTTTCAGGATTGTCTGTGTCCGGGCTGCGGCAAGACGCTGATTCGTCGGTCACTGTTTTCTCGCGATTGCCAAATCAAATCGGACAATAAGTGTCCGCATTGTGGGAGATTGATCTACGGGCTATATGACCACTAAGCTACTCAAAAAGCTCACCATCAGTGATGTGATCCTGATTCTAGCTTGCCTGATAGTAGCAGGTCTGCTGTGGCGCAACCATGCTGCGGCAGAGGGCGAAATGCTCTATATATATAAGGATGGCTCCCTGTGGGGAGAATATGCCTTGGCTCAAGATAAAGTCATCGAAATTGACCAGCATAATACTGTGCAGATCCTGGACGGCAAAGCGCGTATACTCAGCTCTGACTGTCCGGATAAACGCTGCGTAAAACAGGGCTTTAACAAAACCATGCCCATCATCTGTCTGCCTAACCGCCTGGTGCTGGAATTTGAACATCGTAGCAAAGAGCGCAGACTGATACTGCAATAGGAAAAATATGAAGATCGCACTATACGCTTCCAGTCACGGCTTTGGCCATGCCTCTCGAATTGCTGCCCTGGCAGATAGTTTCATCCGCTTTGGCATCTACATATATATATGTACAGACCGTCCCCGTTTTCTTTTTCAAGATTTGAAGGCTGAGGACTATCAATATCGGGAAATCAGCATCGATAGGGGAGTGGTGCATGGCGCTAATCTGGTTACGGATCTGCCTGCCACGAAGAGCGCTTTGCTCAGGCTGTTTGGCCAAAGAGAAGAGATCGTGGCCCGGGAAGTGGAGTTTCTGCGCCAGGAGCAGATCGATCTGGTGATTGCGGATATTCCCTTCTTTATCGTGGAAGCTTGCGGCTATGCGGAGGTTCCGGTCTTTGGGGTTTCAAACTTTGATTGGGCCTTTATCTATGGCGGCATCTTCGCAGGTGACGCGGATATGCAGCCGATAATCAATACCATCTGGAGCCTGCATCGCAGAATGGACAAGAGCTATTTGCTGGACTTGGGTAATAAAGACAGTGTGCCCGGCTTCAAGAATCCTGTGCCTGGAGGGCTGCTGACCCGGGAAAAGCCTACTTTCAAAGACATTCGCAGCGCATATGACATCGCCTTGGGCGTGCCCATCTTGCTGATGATGTTTGGTGGAGAGGGGACTATAGATCTGCCTTTATCAGAGATCTGTAAAGCCTGGACTGGCGTGATAATGAGCCCGTATCAGGCCTCTGGGATCGACAATTTAATCAGAGTTTCGCCGGATGAAGATTTCCTCAGTCTCATGCAGGCTGCCGATCTGGTGATTTGTAAGCCAGGGTACAGTACTTTCTCGGAAATCCTGTCTTTGGGCAAATCCATGATCTGCGTTCCGCGCAAGAACTATCCTGAAGAAGTAGTTCTCCTGGCTGGAATAAAAGACTATCCGCCGGCGGTGGTCGTAGAAGATTTTCCACAAGATATGGACAGCATCAGGACGCTTTTTGCACAGGTTCCTCACGGGGATTTTGCGCAAAAGACTTCCAATAGCGAGCTGGCAGGAAAGATGCTGGCTGATTATCTGAGGCTAAAGTATCCTGAAGATAGACTGCTCAGCGTTTGCGATCTGGGCTCAAACAATATGAACTTTATTTTGTATAATAAGAGCAGGGGAGAGCTGATCCACCGGACCTGGTGCAGTACCTATCTGGGCCTGGATATAGCGGATGGGGTACTGCCAGAGCAAAGTCTGCTGCGAGCTTTTGAGGCTATAGGGGACATTCTGAATAGGGACCGCTGGCTGCCCTCAGAAAAGTATCTCATTGCTACAGGGGTGAATAGAGTGGCAGCAAACGCCTCTGAACTGCTGGATCGCATCTCGAAAGAGTATCAATATAAGACCAAGATCATCAGCGCAAAAACCGAGATGCACTATGCCTGGCAGGCTGCTGTGCCTCGGATGAAAGAGGGCATGAATAACCTCGTGATCGATATCGGGGGAGCCAGCACAGAAATCGCCTGGTTGGATGCTAAGGAAAGAATTCGTGGTATCTCCCTGGATTTCGGTTTGCAAAGCCTTTTGCGCTATGCAGAAGCAGGCAAGTCTCCGGCTCTTAAGGTGCAAGATGCGATTAAGGATCTCCCTAAACTGCAGAATGTCAAGATCATCGCAGTGGGACTTACGGCTACAGTGTTGGCCAGGGTCCTGAGGAAAATTAATTATCGCAAGGTTTTGCATAGTTCTGAGCTGGTAATCAGTCTAAAAGATATTCAGGACTACAAATCTGCGCTGGAAGATGATGAGAATAATGGGTATAAACAACTGGTAAATAGCAGGTTTGAACTAAATACCATCAGCCTGGCAGCTATGGTAATGGAGCAATTACTGGACAGATATGGCTGCTGTGATTTTATGGTATGCAACGATGGAATATCTTTAGGATATGCAAAATGGATAAAATGAATGAATTAAGCTTTGGAGCCGATGATTTTAAGGTGATTGCCGGTCCCTGCTCTATAGAAGATTACGAAAGCCTTTACGAAACCGCGAAAGACCTGAAAGCGCGTGGTATCACTATGTTACGTGGAAGTGCCTATAAACTGAGAACCTCAGTGCACAGCTTCCGCGGGCTGGGTGATGCCGGAATCATGCACATGGCCCAGGTAGGTAAAGAACTGGGGCTCATCACCGTATCTGAAATTACTCAGACCGATAAGGTGGAATATATGGCCAGCCATATCGACATCCTGGTAGTGGGGACCCGAAATATGAACAACTACCCCTTGCTGGAGCTTTTAGGAAAGATAGATAAACCGGTAATTCTCAAACGCGGAATCGCTGCCACCTATGATGAATGGTTGGCTGCCGCGGAGTACATCATCGAAAGCGGAAATGAGCGTGTGATCCTCTGTGAACGCGGAATCCGCACTTTTGAGACTGGAACGCGTTATACGCTGGATATTTCGGCCATAGCAGTGATGAAGCACAAAAGCAATCTACCCATCATCATCGATCCCTCTCATGCTGCCGGAAATCGGACATTGGTCCCATCTTTGGCTTTGGCCGCTATCGCTGCCGGAGCAGATGGACTGATGATCGAATCTCAAATAAACCCCAAGGACAGCATTTGTGATGCAAATCAAACCGTGAGCCCGGACGTGATCAGCAAAATACTGCAACTCGTTCCGGAACTGCGCTTGCTCTTAAAGAAGGCTAATTTTTGAAATACTATATAGAGACCTATGGCTGCCAGATGAATGTGGCGGATAGTGAACTGATCATCTCCATCTTGAATGATGCAGGGCACACTCTGTCACAAGACATTGATGCAGCGGATGTTCTGCTCTTTAATACCTGCTCGGTGCGTGATCATGCAGAACAGCGGGTTTTGGGCAGAATCTCAAACGAACGACATCGTAAAAAGAGCAAACCAGAGCTGAAGATAGTGCTCTTGGGCTGCATGGCACAGCGAATAGGGCAGAGGCTGATCTCGGAAGATCTCGGCATAGATTACGCCGTGGGGGTGGATCAATACAGAGCCCTTCCCCGCCTTCTGGATCAGAATCAGGGCTCAGAACTGGATTTCGATTCCTCTGAAAACTATGAACGTCTGTTGCCGGTTCACCAGGGCGAACAATGCGCTTTTGTGACTATTATGCGAGGCTGTAACAATTACTGTTCTTACTGCATCGTGCCCTATGTGCGTGGTAGAGAACGCAGCCGTCCTTATGAAGATATCCTGCTGGATGTGCAGAACGCAGTTGCTCGAAATATGATGGATGTCACCCTGCTCGGGCAGAACGTCAATTCATATCACTGGAAGGATCTAAGCTTTCCAGCTTTGCTTGAGAGACTGCAGGAAGATGTGCCCCAGCTTTACCGTTTACGTTTTGTGACCTCTCATCCCAAAGACCTGTCCGATGGCTTGGTTCAGGTAATGGGAAAAGGCGGTAAGCTCTGTGAACATATACATTTGCCTATGCAAAGCGGTAGTAACGAAAGTCTAAAACGCATGAATCGCTCCTACAGCTATGATCAGTATCTAAATCGCGTAAAAGCTCTCAGAAAGGCCGTGCCAGGCATCGCTATTACCACAGACCTCATTGCCGGCTTTCCGGGTGAAACCGAAGAGCAATTTGAAGCTACTCTATCTGCAATGCGCGAAATTGAGTTTGATTATGCATTTTGTTTTAAATATAGCGAACGGGAAGGAACTGCAGCGGCAAAGTATCTCGATCAGCTTCCGGAAGCGATTCGCCTCAGTAGATTGCAAAAAATGATCGAACTGCAGCGAGAAATCAGTTTAAAGATATATCGCGCTCAGATCGGAACAGAAATCGAAGTCTATGTGGAAGACTTTAGCAAAAAAAGTATGCGTCAGGTATCAGGCAAGACCAGGGATTTTAAAATCGCGGTACTGACTGGTAATGAATCTAAGATTGGAACCTTGGCGCGGGCGAAAGTTATCGATGCCACAGCGGGGACCCTGATCTGTGAGTGACGCAAGCACTTGTAGTCTTAAGACATGTTATGTAAACTTACTGGCATCCAGGCATCTTGCTTGGCCACAGATACTTGCCTCTACCCTATCTAAAACATTGGAGACCATATGAAAAGCATGACCGGCTTTGGTAAAAGCCATAAAGCACAAAGCAATATCGAATGTGACATTGAAATAAAAAGCGTGAACGGGCGCTATCTGGACTTGAAAAGCTACATTCCCAGGGAGCTGAGCTTTTTTGAACACTCCCTGCGTAAAGAGCTTTCTAAGCACGTCAACCGTGGCACGATCGAGATCAGGGTCAACATAAGTGACCTGCGTGAACCCAAAGTGCGCTTAAATGAGTCCAAATTGCGCAAATACCATGAAATCATCCTGCAGGCTCAAAAGGTGCTGGGTATCAAGGGTGATCCTCCATTGGCCTTTATCCTGGATGAGCCCGGTGTGATCCAAAGCATTAACCAACTGGATGAAGACCCCGATATGCTCTTAATTCTGCAGGAAACCTTAAGTGAAGCCTTGACCAATCTGCTAAACTCTATGTATAAGGAAGCTGAGCAGACCAAGGAAGTGCTGATTGATTCCATGAAGCAGATTCTGCCCGCAATCACGCGCATCGGAGAGCAGATTCAGCCTTTTAAAGAAGAGCTCTTTAAAAATATGATGAAGCGCAGCCAGGAAATAGTGAACACTTATAAGCTGGAAAACATGGAGCAACGCATTGTGCAAGAGCTTGCTATATATATCGATAAATACGATATACAGGAAGAGATCAGCCGCCTGGAATCACATATTACTACCTTTTTGGACACTATGAAGCGACCGAAGCTGGAAGATATAGGGAAGACCCTTAATTTTATCATGCAAGAAATGCAGCGAGAAGCCAATACTTTGGGCTCCAAATTCTCCAATACGAAGACCTTCCATGATATCCTGATTATCAAAGAAGAGATCGAAAAGTGCCGGGAGATCGTGCAAAATGTCGCCTAAACCACTACTATCCTGGAGATCCTGGCCTTTTGCGGAACGCCCTCTCAGTTCAACCCTGTTGATTGCCTTCCTCTTATTTCTCAATTTCTTCCTATATAGACTGGCGATAGTAGAGTGGAACATGCCCTTCTTCTATATCGCAGGCTGGGTCCTGGTGGTGGGCAACCTTCTCCCCTACTTCATTATTACAGAATACGATCTGTACGATCGTGAGATCCGCATACGTTATATATTTATCAAAGTCAAACGTCCCTGGACAGATTTTGGCTGTTTTTATCAGGACAAACGCGGAGTGATGCTATCAACATTTAAACTGCCCAGAAGACTGGATCCTTTTAGAGGACTGTCTCTGCGCTTTTCCAAAACTAAAGCAGAAATGCCGGCTCTGCTTGAGATCTTAAGAGACAAAATCGGCAAGGAATATTAAAGGAATTATATGAGTACCAACAATATAAATGATAAGATATTAAGTATATTATCGGAAACCTACCCTAAAGGACTTACCTACAGTGAGATCTGTGACCAAACTGGCTACACCAAGAAGACAAAGTCCTCGGTGAGCCAAAGCCTGGCGGCGATGCTGTTGGGTGGAGAATTGATTAAAGAACGAAAACGTTACCGGCTCAGCAAAGAGCCACAAAGACAAGAAGCAGAGATTCCTGCAAAAGCTAAGACTCCTGCCAGGGGCGAGACTCCTCAAAAGGAAAAGCAGCAGCAGAGCTCTACTCTCATCGAAGGCACCTTTGATGCCACCTCGCTAGCCCGGGATCGCTCCTTTGCTTTTGTGCGAACTCCTGAGCATGACTATTTCGTCGATAGTGAAGACACCTTGAATGCCTATCACAACGATAAGGTCCTCATCGAACCGCGCAAACGCAGCAGGCAAGGCGAAAGCGGAGCGGTAAGACGTATCCTGGAACGGGCTAATGAAATGCTCCCGGGCAGCGTCTCCAAGGTGCAAAACCGCTGGATATTTGTAGCATCCAACCCCAAAATACACAGTTGGTTCGAGATCAGTGATCTGGGCAGCGCCCAACCAGGACAAAAGGTCATACTCACGGTCACGAATTGGGGTAACCCCCTCAGCAACAAGATGCCGATGGGCAAGATCACAGAGATCTTGGGCGAATCCGGCGATCCCCAGGTAGAACTCCTGGCAGTGATCCGTGAATATCAATTACCGCTGGAATTTCCCGAAGAAGTGATAGAAGAAGTATCCCGCTTACCAGAGCATCCTCTGAAGGAAGATCTCTCCAAGCGCCAGGATCTTCGAAGCCTCTTTACCTTCACGATCGACCCTGCTTCCGCCAAGGATTTTGATGATGCCATCTCTATCAAGAAGCTCGAAAAGGGCTGGAGACTATGGGTCCACATAGCTGATGTAGCGCATTATCTGCCAATCGGTAGCGCTGCCTTTACCGAAGCAGCCAAACGCGGTAACAGCTTCTATTTCCCCAAGAAAGTGATTCCCATGATCCCGGAGCGGCTTTCCAATCTCATCTGTAGTCTCAGGCCAGGAGAAGACAAGCTTTGTATGACTGTGGAGACAGAATTTGACTCAGGCGGCAAGGTAATGAAACAAAGGCTCTATGAGAGCGTGATCTCATCCGATGCCCGCCTCGCCTATGAAGATGTGGACGAGCTTTTTGACGGCAAGGAGACCAAGCTCTCCCCCACTCTCAAAACAGCGTTGCAAGAAGGCCGGAAGCTTTCCGCAAAGCTAACCAGAATGGCTAAAGACGCAGGTTATATCTTCTTTGATCTACCTGAAATCGAATACGAATATGATGAAGACGGCTTTGTGCATCGCTTGGGCATAGCCGAAGAGACTGAGAGCCATAAACTGATCGAAAACTTTATGCTCGTGGCGAATAAATATGTGGCGACAGAGCTTTCCAAGCGTGCACCAGTCACGATCTACCGCATCCATGAAGACCCTGATAGTCAGAAGATCGAGCGTATGGCAACCGTGCTTGATTTCTACGGAATATCCTATGTGGAACAGGAGAACCTGAATAAAAGCATTCAGAACCTCTTGTACTCGCTGCCCAACAAGGATTATCACAGAGTCTTTGATCGCATCATCCTCCGCAGCATGAAGAAAGCTAAGTATACCACCGAGCACATTCGTCACTTTGGTCTGTCTTTGGAGGATTACACACACTTTACCAGCCCCATTCGCCGGCTTTGCGACCTCACTGTGCACCATCTGTGCAAGCGCTATATTTGCAAAACCAGCCAGGAAAACATCTCACAAGAGCAGATCAAGCATTGGGCCAGCGTGGCCTCAGAACAGGAACTGCAAGCTGATCAATCTGAACGGGATATTGAGCGCGTATATAGCGCTACCTTTATGAAGGATCGCATAGGAGAGGAATTTACCGCCCTGTTGGTCTCGACCAACAGCTCCTCAGCTTTCCTGCGTTTGAATGAGATGCCAGTGACGGCTGTGTTGAAAAAGGATCAATTTGGCAAAGGTAAATGGGAATACCACGATCGCGAAATGCGCTTTGTGAATCCCAGCAACAACAGGTCTTTTGAGCTGCTGGACAGCCTGAAGGTCAGGATCATGGAAGTGAGCGACGATGTGTATCTGGAGCTTACCGATGCCCCTGATGCACATACACATTACCACAATATCAAGAGGCCCGTCGCAGCGAAAACTAAAAGCAGTAAAGACAGAAAAAGGGTTGACGTAAGACCAGCCCGCAAAAAAGGTGACAATAAGACAAGAAATCAAAGCAGGAAGAAGAAATAATGAAACAAGCGATTGGGATATTTGATTCTGGAGTGGGCGGACTTACGGTCTTTAAAGCGATACGTCAGGCTTTCCCCCATCAGGATTTGATCTATTTTGGGGATACTGCCCGGGTGCCTTATGGGCCCAAGTCTCCCAATACGATCATAGAATACTCTGTGCAAAATGCCAGATTCCTTTTGCAACAAGGGATCAAGACCCTGATCGTGGCCTGCAATACCTCTTCCTCCGTGGCGATTCCTTATCTGAAGAAGCTCAGCAAGATTCCTATAATCGGGGTGATCGATCCCGGCAGTGAAATAGCCGTAAGATCCTCGAAAAGTAAAAGAATCGGGGTGATCGGAACCGAAGGAACCATCCGCAGTATGGCCTACAGCAAGGCGATCAAACGCCTTGAGCCTTCTGCGAAGATATTTTCCCTGGCCTGCCCTTTGTTTGTGCCCATCGTGGAAGAAGGCTGGCAGGATCATCCGATTGCGCTGAAAATCGTGCAGGAGTATCTGAAGCCCATGAAAGATAACGATATAGATACCTTGGTCCTGGGCTGCACTCACTATCCCCTGCTTTCACACGTGATCCGTAAGTACATGGGTGACAAGGTGAAACTGGTGGATAGCGCCGATGCCATCAGCGAACACCTTACAGAGCTCATGCCTGTAGAGAATGATGATGAGCCCGGTAAAGACTGTTTTTTTGTAAGTGATAACGAAGATAAATTTGCCAGCATCGCCAGCCGGATTCTCGGGGCAGACTTAAGTGCTCTGAAACGGGTGCGGCTGTTTGAAAGCTGGTTCGTAGATTAGAATATTTCATGCGGGAAGGGTGAACCCCAGCGGGCGCAGCTCTTACCGGTTTATGCAAAGCAATTAATAGAATAATATATATAAAGAGGAACACATGAAACCGATCATTTTGACTTCCGCCATTACGGGAGCGGAAACCACCCGTAAAGACCAGCCCAATTTGCCTGTAACCCCCCAGGAGCAAGCCCTCGAAGCCAAAGCCTGTTTTGAAGCAGGAGCCCGGGTAATTCATCTTCATGTCCGTGAAGATGATGGCGCTCCCAGCCAGAGGTTGGAGCGTTTTAAAGATTCCATCGACGCCATCCGCGCAGCCGTGCCGGAAATCATCATCCAAATCAGTACCGGTGGTGCCGTGGGTGAACCTTTTGAGAAAAGGCTGGCCCCTCTTGCACTCAAACCCGATATGGGCACACTCAACGCCGGAACCTTGAATTTCGGTGATGAAATCTTCATCAATCACCCCAAGGACATCATTCGTCTGGCCGAAGCCTTTAAAGAATACGGAGTGGTGCCAGAAGTAGAAGTCTATGAATCCGGCATGATCGATATAGTAAGCAGATTGGTAAAAAAGGGCATCATCACTCATACACCTCTGCACATCCAATTTGTCTTGGGAGTACCCGGTGGCATGAGTGGCAAGCCCAAAAACCTACTATACATGATTGAGCACCTGGCAGAAGAAATCCCAACAGCGACCTGGGCCGTGGCCGGAATCGGCAGATGGCATTTACCTACTTCGATGATGGCTCTGGCTATGGGTGGTCACATCCGCTCTGGCTTTGAAGACAATATCTTTTATCACAAAGGCGTGCTGGCAGATTCTAATGCCCAGCTCGTGGCCAGACTTGCCCGCATTGCAAAGGAGATAGGACGTCCTATCGCTACTCCTGCGCAGGCTCGTGAAATCTTAGCTTTGCCAGCCAGGTAGGAGAGCCAATGCACCTAAGCGAAAACGCGCAAATAGTGCTACAAAGGCGCTACTACCGAAAAGACGAAGAAGGTAATTTTATTGAAGATTGGGCGGCTTTGGTGGACCGGGTTGCGAGCAATATCGCCGGTGGCGACAAAGCCTTGTATGAGAAGTTCCACACGCTTTTGGATAGCGGAGATTTCTTACCGAATTCCCCCACCTTGATGAATGCCGGGGCGGATTTGCAACAGCTTTCTGCCTGTTTTGTGCTGCCCATTGAGGATAGCATGGAAAGCATCTTTGAGACCGTGAAGAACGCGGCTTTGATCCATAAAAGCGGTGGTGGTACCGGCTTTTCCTTCAGCAGACTCCGGGAGTCCAATGCCCGGGTACGCTCCACCAATGGTGTATCCAGCGGACCGATCTCCTTTATGAAGGTCTTCAATTCCGCTACCGATGCTGTGAAACAGGGCGGAACCCGTCGTGGCGCCAATATGGCTATCCTGAATGTAGATCATCCTCAGATCATGGATTTTATCACCTGTAAAAAGGACCCTCAAGAGCTGACCAATTTCAATATCAGCGTAGGTCTTACCGAGACTTTCATGCGCGCCGTGGCTGAGGATAAAGAGTACAATCTTATCTCACCGAATACCGGCAAAATAGCCGGACAGCTACCTGCCGGGAAAGTCTTTGACCTCATGGTGGAAATGGCTCACAAGAATGGAGAGCCCGGCATGGTCTTTTTGGATAGGATCAACCAGGTCAATCCCACGCCGGCTTTGGGCAATATCGAATCCACCAATCCCTGTGGTGAGCAGCCTTTGCTCCCCAATGAGTCCTGTAATCTGGGTTCTATAAATCTAGCTGCCATGGCCGTTGAAGACGACCTTAATTGGGTGCGCTTGCGAGAAGTAGTGCGAGACAGCGTGGACTTTTTGGACTGCGTGATCGACCGCTCCAAATACCCCTTGGAGACTATTGCCGAAATGTCCAGATCAAACCGTAAAATCGGCCTTGGCGTGATGGGCTGGGCAGATCTGCTGTATCAGCTTAAGATACCTTATATGAGCCAGGAAGCAGTAGATTTGGCAGAGCATGTGATGGAAAGCATCGATTTTGAAGCCAAGACCAGAAGCATGGAACTGGCTATGGAAAAAGGCAGTTTCCCGAATTTTCCTGAGAGCATCTACGCTAATGGCGAACTGAATCGGGAAGGAAAGTATTGCGATTGGGCAAAACTGGCCCGGGATATTCAGCAAAACGGCATCCGTAATGCTACGCTTACCACTATCGCGCCTACCGGAACCATCAGCATGATCGCGGATACATCCAGCGGGGTGGAACCTCAGTTCTCCCTGGTTTATGTGAAAAAAGTGATGGACAACGATAAACTGCTTTATATCAACAAATGGTTTGAAGCGGCTTTGGAAGAATGGAATCTCTTGACCCAAGAGCTTTTGGAAGAAGTGGGCCAAAGCGGCTCGGTAGCTCATATCACAGAGATGCCGGGTGAGTTGCAGGAGATCTTCCAGACTGCGCACGACATTAATCCCAATTGGCATATCCGCATGCAGGCGGCTTTTCAGAAGTACACCGATAATGCGGTAAGCAAGACCATCAATTTCCCCAATAGCGCTACGATCGAAGACATTCGAGAAGCGTATTTATTGGCTTATAAGCTTGGTTGCAAAGGCGTCACCGTATATCGCGATGGCAGCCGGGACAATCAGGTTCTTTCCGTGGGATCGGGTACTTCGCATAAGAGCCCAGATGCTGCAGATAAAGGCTCTGATGATCGTAAGGTCGCCCCCAGACAGAGGCCGGAAGTCACCCATGGCATCACCCAAAGGCTGGAAACCGGCTGTGGGCACATGTATGTGACCATCAATAAAGACACCCAGGGCGCCTGTGAAGTCTTTGTGCAGATGGGCAAGGTGGGCGGTTGTGCTTCTGCACAGCTCGAAGCCATAGCACGTCTCTCCTCTTTGGCGCTGAGATCCAGGATCAAGATTGAAGCCATCATCCGTCAGCTCAAGGGCATCCGTTGTCAATCCCCAATGTGGCACAAGGGTAAGATGATTACCTCTTGCGGCGATGCTGTGGGCCAGGCCCTGGAGAATTTTCTCAGTATGAACGTCGATGGCGAACTCACATCCATCCACATCAGAGCAGAGCAAAGTGCAGCTCCTGCGGAACACACTCCCAGAGCTCAGGTTGCCACCTGTCCGGATTGCGGTTCGGGAATCGAACATGTGGAAGGATGTCTCAAATGTCCATCTTGCGGATGGTCAAAATGTTAAGGAGTAGCAATGCGTTGTAAGAAATGCAATACCCATCTGGGCAGCCACGATCTGTGGTGTATGTCCTGTGGGGTTCAAAGCCCAGTGGTAAAGACTGATCTGGCGGCCTTAAGAAGCCTGAAGAACACACGTAAAGAACTGAAGGGCAAGACCTCTTCCATGGTTCCCGCGATGGGCTTCAGCATCATCCTGGGAGTCATCCCGATTGCCATTCTAATCTGGATATTTGCAAGTTTTATCAATAACGAGAGCAATACCATCGGTAAACTTATGATAAACCTATCTCTGAAGTCAGTACTGATAAGCCTCTTTGTGCCAATGCTATTGCTGCCTTTTAGCTTGATCAGCAATCAACGGGATTACTCCCTTAAATTGAAGGATCTGCTGCTGAATATGAAGCATTATCCCAAGTACCTGCTTTTTGCTCTGATCAATGCGGTCGTACTGATGGTCCTTTATCTGGTCTGCTTTGGTTTCCCTGGCTTTGCCAGCGATCCCATTTTGAGATTGGTCTGGATCGTCCTGATCAATTACTGGCTGGCTATCGCGCTGCCGGCTGTGGTGGTGATGGAGATCAAACAAGTCAATCCGCTCAAGGCTCTAAAGCTCAGCTATCAGCATTTTACGGACGTACGCTGGAATATTTACCTGCTGGCCTTGCTAATGGTTATTTTCAATGGTCTCGCCTTTGCGCTTGCCATCTTCCCCCTGCTCTTCACTTTGCCTGTCATGTATTTTTCCTTCCGGGATTACGTCTTAAAACTGGAAGAATACGAACTCTTGGAATACAGGCTCTAAACTATGAACCGCAAAGAGATCTTTTCCCTGATCATCCTGATCGTGGTGGTATCCTACGGTGCTTACAAATACTTCACCCGCGAGTACACCGAAATTCGCAGCAAATACATCCTGGATACCATCGTAGAAATCTCAGCCACTTCAAAATCCAAGAATGTGAGCTCTGAGATCGAGAGGACATTCAACCTGATCCATGACCTAGAAGGCAAATTCAATGAATACAATGCCGAAAGTATGCTTGCGAAGATCAATAGCAGCGAGGAAGAGCATTTTGAGATGGATCCTGACCTGTATGAACTGCTGGTAATTGCAGACAGTCTTTGGCAGATGACGGAGGGCGCTTTTGATCCCACCATCAAGCCAGTCTGGGATCTGTGGAATTTCGGCGCAGAAGAGCCCGTCATCCCGGATTCTCTGCTCATTTTAGCTGAACTTGAGATAGTAGATTTCAGCCGCATCAAATATGATAAAGAACAGCTTTACAAACCTCGAGGCATGCAAATCACCTTCGGAGCCATTGCCAAGGGCTACATCCTGGATAAAGCTCGGGACTATATGAAAGAGCGGCATCTCTTAAAAGGCTTTATAAACAGCCGCAGCTCCATGACCTTCTTTGGTTACAAGATCAGTCCTCTGGTCTATATCCAGCATCCCAGAAAGGATGATAACAGCATTGCCAGCTTTAGGGTGAATAACCTCAGCATTGGTACCAGCGGAGATTATCAGCAATATTTTGAACTGGATGGCGAGCGCTATCACCATATTCTGAATGCCCATACCGGAATGCCCGTGCCCAATATCTTTTCGGTAACCGTGGTCTCTGATAAAGCAGCTTGGGCAGATGGACTCTGCACAGCGCTATTTACCATGGATCCCCAAGAGGCTTTGGAAAAAGTTCGGGCGATGCCAAATACAAATACCGTAATCTATTACAGCCAGGATGATGCCATCTTCTCTCTAAAGACAGAAGGCATGAAGAGCCTGCATTTTAACGAGAATCTATGAAAATACCAGACTTACAAAGTCAAAATGATACCCGCAATACAGTGATCGACAAGGTAGGCATCAAAGGCCTGCGCTACCCTATCGTGGTGGAAGATCGTGCCAATGAAACCCAGCACACGGTGGCGGATCTGAATATCTATGTAGAGCTCCCGCATCACATGCGCGGCACGCACATGAGCCGTTTCGTGGAGATCCTGCACCACTATCATCAGGAAGCCCTTATCGGCAATCTGGAGCCCTTCCTTAGAAAGCTCAAGGCCTCCCTCAAAGCCGAGGCAGCTTATATAGATATCGCCTTTCCTTACTTTTTGACCAAAACCGCTCCAGTTTCCAAAATAGCCTCGATTCTGGCTTACGATTGCGTATTCAGCGCTTCTTTGAAGGATGAATTTGATCTTTGGATCGGAGTCATCGTACCCGTCACCACGCTCTGCCCCTGCTCCAAGGAGATTTCTGAGGCCGGAGCCCACAACCAACGCAGCAAAATCACCATCAAAGTGAACTACACAGGCTTTGTCTGGTTGGAAGAGCTCATCGAGCTGGCCGAGGCCACCGCTTCTTGCGAGATATATTCTCTGCTCAAACGTGTGGACGAGAAGTACGTCACCGAAAAGGCTTACAATAATCCCAAATTTGTCGAAGACATCGTGCGTGAGATCACTCTAAAACTGGAGAGTGATGAGCGGATTACCGGCTTCTTTGTGGAATCCGAAAACGCTGAATCCATACATTTACACAATGCCTATGCCATGATCTCGCGCCCTGTTAAATGAAGATCAGCGATAAACGGTCTTTGGCGCTGAAGCAGCATTTTGCGCCCAATTCCTTGAAACTACTCTATGCTGAGGATTCCTCCAATCCCTTGATCTGTTTGCAGCTATACATCCGCACCGGCTCTGTTCAGGAAGAGAAAAGCGAACATGGCTACGCCCATTTTCTCGAACACCTTAGCTTCAAATCCACAAACAAGTATCCCGATAACGCCCTTAGCCGCAAAGCCTCTGAGATCGGTGCGATGCTCAATGCCTATACGGATTATGACGCCACTTGTTACTATCTGATTCTGCCTTCAGAGCATCTGGAGACAGGGATGGAGCTCTTGGCGCAGATGGCTTTTCAGGCAGATTTTGATGCTGAGGATGTAAAGACTGAGAAAAACATTATTATCGAGGAAATCTACCAATATGAAGCCGAACCGGAGATGGATTTTATCGAATACATCCAGACTCACTATTTTGGAGACAACCCTTTGGGGCGCCCGGTTCTGGGTAATGTAAAGTCTGTCCGAGCCGCTTCACTGCGCAAATTGAGAGCTTTTTACAAAAAACACTATCATGCCGGCAATGCCTTCGTGGTCGCCACTGGTGATTTTGACGAAGATAAGCTGAAGTCCCTGTTCGATGCTCAGTTCAAAGACTGGCAAGAGCAAACCCCGCAAAGGATCAATGCCGCACCAGATCTCCCCCACTCCTGGCGCGTATTCAGCCGCACAAAAAACGGACAGGAATACCTTGCCATTGCGCTGCCGGAGCTCAATGAAAGCCATCCGGACAGCGAGGCCTTGCACATCGCAATCCGCCATCTGGCAATTGGTAAATCTTCTGTATTGCACCGGGCTCTGGTGGAGAAAGAAAAGCTCTGTTCTTCGGTAAGAGTTTCCTCCCTGGCCGGACTGCTTCCCGGTGCCAGTGTGATCCTCTTCTCGCCCAGCAAAAAAGGGCAGGAAGCCAGGATCATGAAGATATTCTTCAAAGCCTGGGCAGAACTGCTTAAGTTTGGAGTGCCCACCGAGGACGCTGAACTCATCAAGCAGGATATCATTCACAATTGGATTTATAGTTTTGACGGAGTGGAACACACTGCCAATCTCATTGCTGCCGAAGAGTTTAATGGTGATCTCAGTCGCGTCTCAAATTACGGGGCTTATATCGAATCCATTACAGATCAGGAAATCCTCTCTGCAGCGCGAAGATTTTGGCAGGCCCAGCATCTGGCCTTCTTCCAGCAATCCAAACAGCCTCTTAGCCCCGCTCTGCACAAAGCTTTGGAAGCCGGACGCAGCCAAATCCTGCCTCTGGCAGATGAACACAGTACTCATCCTTATCAAGATAGCCCACAGGCTATTAGCCCGGAAATCTTGCAAAGCAAAGCCCGTACTCCCGGGTATCATACCTACAGGCTCCCCAATGGTCTGAAATTCATTTATAATTATTTGCCTGGTAAGGAGATCTGCGGATACGCCTTATCCAGCCCACTCTCGCAGCTCACAGAAAATAAGGTGGGCACGAATTATTTTAGCACAACGCTGATGCTCTATGGCACCCAGAAGCACAGCCACGATGAGATCATGCGTTTTTCGCGACAGCACGGTTTTAATATCCGGGTGATCCATCATCTGGATAGCACGATCTTTCGCGGAAAGTGCAGTATTGCCGATCTACCCTCTGTACTGGATTTGCTCAGCGAGATCGTCCATGAGCCTTTGTTTGACAAAGCCTATCTGGGTATGCTGAAAAGCGCCTCTGCCGATAGTATCCGCCGTGAGCGTGATTATCCCATCAGCATGGCTTACAAAGCCTGGTTCAGACAGCTCTTTGGCAAAGACAACAATCTCTACAGCCCCAATGGAGATCTTTCTGATATCGCTGCCATTAAGTTAGAGGATTGCGAAAGCTGGCACGAAAGCTGGAGTTTGGGAGAGGATTTTGCCCTCGCCATTGTGGGTTCGCTGGAGCCTAAGGAAGTCTATGACCTGGCAGAAAAGTATTTTGGCCAGGGTGCTGGCGACAAGCGCATCCCGCCCACCACTTTGAAATATGAACACCGTCCCGCTTCTTCCCGTCGGGTTTATCAGAAATTGGATCAATCCATCATCCATATCGGCGGCATCGGCTGTCCGGCCTCCAGACGCAGCGACAATTCCGCTTTCCACGTGCTGGCTCACATCATGGGTGGCGATCTTTCCTCCCGCATGTATGACATTCTGCGCGAACGCTTTGGCTTTGCCTATCAGACCGGCTTTGATTTCTATTCCATCCAGGATCTGGGCTTTTGGTATGCCTATGCTTTTTGCGATCCCAAGCTGTATCTGAACTGTCTCAACAGTATGCGCGAAATTCTGGCAGATCTTTTAAGAAACGGTATCACCCAAAAAGAGCTGGATACAGCCAAGAACTTTCTGATCGTGATGTCACGCTTTGACAATGAAAGTGCATCTTTTAAAGCAGCCACGCTCGCGAACCTGATTTCGCTGAATTATGATCTGGATTTTTATCTGGATGTGGAAAAGCGCATCGCCAATACCAATATGGCGCAGATTCATGAGCTGGTTCAGCTCTATCTAAACCCGGAAAATCAAACCAGCTTTGTGATGGTATAGTATAGTATGAAAACCCTCGGCATAGACATCGGCTCCCGCAATACCAAGATCGTGATCTTTGATCATGATAAGTGCAAAATAGTTTTTAGTGCCTGGCAAGCTACTCAGATTTCGGCAACCGGAGCTGTGGATGAGCTTTTACAAAAAGCCCAGGAAGCTGGGGCTGCAGTAGACATAGTGGTTTCCTGTGTAACCGGCTATGGCAGAAAGATGTACACTCAGGCAGATATCATCAAAAGCGAGATTAGTTGCCATGCCGCTGCTTGCTACCAGCTCTTCCCCATGGCCAGGACTGTGATCGATATCGGCGGCCAGGATTCCAAAATCATCACTTTGAATGCTGATGGCAGCGTTAAAGACTTTGTGATGAACGATAAATGCGCGGCTGGCACAGGCAGGTTTCTGGAAATGACCGCTATGCGTCTGGAATGCGATCTGGATGAACTCTCGCGTCTGGCCTCACAGTCTGATCTTGAAATACCCCTAAGCTCTACCTGCGTGGTCTTTGCCGAAACCGAGATCATCGGCCTGCTAGCAACCGGAAACACAGTGGCCAATATCGCCAGAGCGGTGAATATGAGCATCGCCCGCCGGATCTATACGCAGATGGCACCTCTGATCTGTGAGCCTCCCATAGTCTTTACCGGTGGTGTGGCCCAGGGTGCAGATCTTGCCCTGTGTATAGGCAAAATGCTAAAGACAGAGCTGCTTATTCCTCCAGACCCCGAAATTACCGGTGCCTTGGGTGCCGCACTGCTGGCCAAATGAAATACGATTTTCACCTGCATACCCAGTACAGTTTCGATAGCAGAATGACGGGAGACGAGCTGCTGCAAAAGGCGGTCGATCTGCAGTATGACGAGATCGCCATTACTGAACATCTGGACCTTTTGCCCCAGGAACTCAGCATCTATGGCTTGCCATCGCTCAGCAAGTATCAGGCCTATATCAAAGCCCTGCAAGATAAATACCCCCAAGTCAAGTTGCATAAAGGCATCGAGATCGGAGATTATCACCAGGTACGGGATTTTGCCCAGAACCTGATCGCTGCTTTTGACTTTTTCCCCATCCTGGGCTCAGTCCACTTTGTTTCCGAACACTTGAACGTAGCCATCCCCCTCAAAAAGCCTCTCAGTCCTAAAGAGGTGGAAGAATACTATCTGCACAATCTCAAGCTGGCGAGCACTTGCGAGATAGATGTTCTGGCGCACCTGGGTGTGTATAAGAGATACTACGAAAATGCTCCAGATGAGAGCTCTGCACTTCCCATCCTCAAAGATATCTTCCAGGTGATCATCGAGCGCGGCATCGCCCTGGAAATCAATCTGAGCAGCTTGCGCAAACCCTATCAGGAAGTGATCCCGGAACCGCTATATCTCCAAATGTATCGAGACCTGGGTGGCAGCCTCTTTTCCCTGGGCTCAGACGCCCATGTTTTGGAGGGCTTTGGCGATGCGCATATTATAGCGGAAAGGTTGGGCATAGAGTCCATTGCTCCCCGGCGCAGAAGATAGCTTTAAATAATAATTATCATTGCAGAGCTAAAATCTTCCTTGAAAGACTCCAGGCAGGGGTTTTAATCCCTGCGCCATAAGCTTTTATCTACTCAAGACTCCTTCCCTGCCTTTGAAGGCAGGGCACCCGCAGCTCCATTTCCTATTTCATAAATTATCTCGATTTGCCTGCAATCATGAATCCCTCAAACACGGCCCCAAGCGCCAACTCCAAGCAATTCATAAACAGATCGAACACTTCCCTTTACAAATGTCCCAACTCCAGGGACGCGCGGACGCCCACAAGCCAGCAAGTCACATGTAGTACAAGGCCACAGCCCTTCAAAAAAGGGACAACAAAAGATGCCAGCCCTTTATGTACCGGCGGGCATCACTAATCACATATGGCATAAACCCGATAAAATCTCTTGTTCTGCGCCGGATCAAGATAGTAGTTTTCATTGCTGATAGTTAGTTCAGCGAAGCCGCTGTCGGGATAGTCTGAGGCTTCGATGCGGTAACTCGTGGCATTGGGTACTGCTGCCCAAGAAACTTGCACCCCAGCATCTACCTTCTCAATCTGCAGGATCGGCAAGCTCAGAGAGGAGACGATATTTCTAAAGACAAAGCTATCCACGCCTATATTGCATTGGTTGATCCCCCAATTAGCCATACCCGTGATGCTAATATATGCTGCTGCATGGTGATAATCCGCCAAGCTCACAGTGTGCTTTGCCCACACGCCATAAGGGCTCTGCCCAACATAGAACTGAGTCCAAGTCTGTTTGTTATCCAGTGAGATCTCCAAAGTAATCGGGTATGGATTCCAGGATTGAGCTCCCCGCCAGGCCCAATAGCTAATCTCTTTGTCATCACCTCTCAGATCCAGGGGTGGAGATATCAGGCGGAGAGGATTATTTTCAAAGCCGATACTATAGCTATTCACCCGGGCAAAGTAAGTGCCCTCATGTGGTGCAGAGGCTCCATGCGCAGTGTCACTGGATACAAAATCCCAATTGCCTGATCCTTGTGAACTGCGTGACCAGCCCGGAGCCATTTCGCCAAAGTGATCAAAGCCTTCGCTGTAGGGAGCTGATACCGAAGGCTCAGAGGGGGTGGTGCAAGAAGCATCCAATCCGACCGAAAAATTATCGGCACCGATGGACCAGATCTTATAATAATAGTGGGTGAGCGGTTCTAAGGCAGTATGGATGAAATCGCTATCTCCGCCACTGTAAATCACCGTTCCCCCGCCGGGGATAGTGCTGTTGTTGATGGGATCATAGCTCTCCCCCGCCACGGGATTGCCAAATACGTTTACCGTGTTGAAAGCGATGAGCACGGGATTCTGATCCAGGTTTAGCTGCCAATTCAATTCCACCCTATTAGGATGAACGGAGGCAGCGGTGAATTCCCCTATGCTGGCCACGCCAGAACCATTCGATATTTCATAAAGCTTCAGCAGATCAACATAGACTTGAGATCCAATAGTATTAGAAGGGGTAAAACAATTGAAGGCAAAATAGTAGGTTCCGGTAGTGCGGGGAACAAAGATGTCCGTCACGCGATTGATGTAAGCCTGATGTTGCACGCGCGCCAGATCCAAAAGCACCTTCGTCTGTGCCCCTACAGTGGCTGCAGAACCCACGCTAACCTTCATCCATTCATAAGCGCGGTTAGTTTTTTGGAAGAAATCCAAGTAATAATGATTTCCCGCCGTAAGCTCAAAGCTCTTCGTAAAAGCCCATGCATTTGCCGCTACTTCATTCCAATCGCTCCTGGCGTAGCGCATTAAATGAGTACCGCTGTAGCTGGCACTCCATGGACCGTTTTCAATGCAAGGATTCCAGTTCCCGCCAGCGCCTATATTCATAAATGTCCATCCCATCGGGGGAGTAGCCGAGAAATCCTCGGTGTAGATTAGTTCTTGAGCCGCCAAAGTGCTCAACAATGCCAAACAAAACAACAGGCAGACAATTTTGTAGTATAATCGAGACATAGCATCATCCTTTTTTAAAAGGTTCGAGGCTTGAGTACTGCATCCTGCTGTGTTTTCCATCTCAGGCTTACTCATTCTCTTTTTGAAGGCCTATCGCAGGTCCTCGCTTCACACACTATATATCATTTGACCTGACTGTGCTCAGTTTATTTAAAACACAGATATCTTGTCAAGATCAATCTGAGCGAAAAATCAGTTCAGACGGGAAACTGTTGATAACATTCCACAAGCTTAGGCTGTGCATAAGGATGGCAGCGAACTGAAATCTCCATCGTCCATAATTTAGGAATATCTGATTTCCATTTCGCAGCCATCTTTATTATCTGGGTAAATGTAAGGATGGAGCTGCGGCTTCCTGGCCATCAAAGGCCAGGAAGGAGTCTTGACCAGGCAGCATTCCGTAGCGTGGCGGTTAAAAACCGCCACCTTGATTCTTTCAAGGAAGATGTAGCTTTGTTTTAACCCAAAAACGACCCAGGTAATTTCAAAAAAACCTTGCTGACAAGAGATTACAGTGTGACCCAAGCCAAACGGCCGAAGCAAGAAAGATCGTTTTAAGGTCAAAAAAAGGCTCAGCTGTTAACTTGTATAGGATGGCACAGATGGCTTCAGCCCATTTGTTGTCGTGTAGATGCCGTGGAAATAAGAGGATTTATTCCTACTATCTCCACGGCATCTACACGACAGGCTATCCGGGAAGGCTACTGTAAGTCTCGGGACGAAAAAGCTAATAAAAGCTAAATACACTTATAATAAAATGGGGAATTATGGATAAGCTCGGACCGAAAGAACGCAGAAAACACGCCAAGCTTAGCTATCTGCACCACCTTGCATAGTCTCCAGCAATCTCTTGCAATGCCGCTCCCAGCTAAAGTCTTCCAGGCGTTTATAGGCTCTGGCGGTCAATTGATTCGCCAGCTCCACACTCTGCAGAACACTTGACATAGCCTTGGCGATCTCTTTGGGGCGCTGGGGATTGAAGGTCAGAACAGCGTTTTTGCCGATTTCCGGCAGGGAGGAAGTATTTGAGCAAACTACCGGCACTCCGGAGGCAAAGGCTTCCAGCAGGGGGATGCCATAGACTTCATGTAAAGAAGGAAGTACATACAGGGAGGCGTGTTTGTAGAGGCCAGCCAGATCTGGTCTTTCTACATAACCGGGGAAATGTATCTGCCTTTGGCAGCCCAGCCTGCTCCAGGATAGCATCACCTTGTCTGCCCCATCCAGTATTTCTCCAACGCAGACCAGTTCATATTGGTCACCTACAGTTTGAACTAATTTTTGATAGGCAGCCAGCAGGTTCAGATGGTTGCGTGCGGGATCTCCGATGCGTGACACGTAGAGAATGTATTTACCTTTGATGCTGTATTTCGTTATGAGATCACTCAGCGCCGTCGGATTTTCCAGACTTGCGGGATCGTAGCCGTTGTAATTCACTCGGATGCGATTTCCCGGGATACCAAAAAGCCGGCGCAAATCGTTTTTAGTACTTTCGCTGGTGGCATAGATGATTGGGGCTTTGTGCAGATAGCGGCCCATCATGAATTTGAGATAAAGCAGGCGGATAAAATCATGCTTATGACTAAGGGAGAACTGAGGTAGAACGTGAAAAGTAAGAATGGTCTGGGGAGGGTAGTGCGCAAAGAGGCGGCGGTTTCCTGCAGGTAAAAATACAAGATCATAGCGTTTGAATCCCGGCCACCAAGGGAGGATATAGAGATGGAAGAGTGCGGAGAGGACAGGTTTCTTGAGCGATTCAGGGATTTCGATAAAGTGTAAGTTGTCATGTAGAAGAGGGAACATTGCCCGGTCTGAAGGATGGATGAGCAGGGTGACCTGGTGATCTTTCAGGAGCTCTGTGGTGGTGGCCACTATATAGTGCAAGATTCCGGAATGGCCTGAGCCCAGGATCAGAGCGCTGATGATGATTTTCTTCTGCTCTGGCAGGCGATCCAGAGCTGGATCATGGCGGGTAAGTAGCTTGAAAAATGCTTTGAATTTCATGGGAACCTCACTGTTTCCTTATTTTCTCATATATTTGCAAAACCTCAGCTTATATCCGCTGGCAGCAAGAAGCTCCGTGCAGGCTTGTTCTTGCCAGAGCGACCAATCCAGTTCCGGGAACTTGCGATCTCCTTCTATATCCGCTTCGATGTGCGTGATATACAGCTCGTCCACCAAGGGCAAAGCCTGCTCGAAGATGGCTGCTCCACCGATGATAAAGGCATCCGGCTCTGCTGCGATGGCCTCTGCCAGGCTATGATAGACTATCAGGTCTTTTCCGGCAAAAGCTTCATCCCGGCTCAGCACGATGTTCTGGCGGTTTGGCAAAGCCCGGCCTATAGAAAGATAGGTCTTGCGGCCCATGATGATGCTGTGACCAGTAGTCTCTCTCTTGAAGTGAGCCAGGTCTTCCGGGATATGCCAGGGCATCTGATTGTCTTTTCCGATCACACGGTCCTGTGTCATGGCGACGATGATTTTCAGGCTCAAAACTTCCCCACTTCAAAGAAATGATCAATTTGCGGGATTTTGGCCGTTTTGGCTTCATCCAGAGTGCCATAAAAAAGCATCGTGCCAGAATCCAGAAAAATGATCTTATCGGCAATGCGGTGGATGGAGGCCAGCTCATGGGTCACGATCACGATGGTCATTTTGAACTGCTCTTTGAGACTCAAAATAAGCTCATCCAGGGAAGCAGAGGTGATGGGATCCAAGCCTGCGGAAGGCTCATCACAAAAGAGTAAAGGCGGATCCATAGCCATAGCTCTGGCCAAAGCAGCCCGTTTCTTCATGCCCCCGGAAAGTTCGGAGGGGAACTGGTACATAGCATTTGACAATCCTACCAGAGAAAGTTTTACGCGGATCATCCGGTCTCTTACTTTGGCGGAAAGCTGGGTGTGCATCTCCAGGGGAATGGAGATATTCTCATAGAGCGAGATGGAATTCAGGAGTGCTCCACTTTGGAAGAGCATGCCAGTCTTCTTGAGCACTTCGTTAAAGGCATTTTCATCCATGGTCAGGATATCTTCGCCCCAAAATTTCACACTGCCGGCGGCGGGTTCGTAGAGCCGAAGCATGTTTTTGAGCAAGGTGGTCTTTCCACTACCGCTACCGCCCAGAATGACCGTGATTTCCTGGGGAAGGATATCCACGTTGATGTCTGACAAAATGGTCTTGGTGCCGTATTTGGCGACCATATTGCGGATTTCGATGACAGGCTTTAGCTCTTTCATAAGTATAACAAACTAAATACCGCATCAAACAAAATAACGGCAAAAATTGAGCTAACCACAGCGGCTGTAGTGGCTTTACCCACTCCCTCGGCTCCACCTTTTACCTGGAAACCGTAGTAGGAACCGATGATCACGATCACCCAGGCAAACCAGATACTCTTGCTAAAAGTTACGATAAGATCTTTGATGGTAATAATATCAATAGCGCGGGTAAAGAAAGTATGGGGCGCAATATCGAGCATACCAATGGCGATAAAAGCACCGCCCAATATACTGACTATGATGCTGAACATCACCAGGAGCGGCATGACAATGGTGATGGCATGAAACTTTGGTACCACCACATAAGCGATGGGGTTGAGCGCCATCATTTTCAAAGCGTCTATTTCCTCTGTGACTTCCATGGTGGCAATCTCAGAGGCGATGGCACTGCCGCTGCGACCGGCAACTATGATTGCTGTGATGAGCGGCGCCATTTCCCGAACCATGGTGATGGACAGAAGATCTGCTATAAAGACATTGGCACCAAAATTCTTGAGCTGCACGCCGGATTGCAAGGCCAGGATAAAGCCTATGATCAGAGAAAGCAAGGCCACGATGGGCAAAGCCTCCGAACCAAGCTGTGCCGCCTGTTGCAGGAGCGAACCCCGGCGTTGATCCTTACGGCTAAATAGTCCCACTCCACTGTAATAGAAGATCTCAGCGGCCAGGGTGAGAGCCTTGACCAGCTCATTGTATGAATTTAAGAGACTATCTCCTACTTGCTCAAAAAAGCCCATTTTGGGTGGCTTTTCTACCAGGGGTAGCTCCAGAGTGCTGTAGGTATCTATCATGGCCTGGATCTTGGCTGGTACTTTCTGGAAAATTTGCTCCTTAGAGTACTCGCTCAGTTTCAGGTGCATCTCATCCAAAAATGCCACACCGGCACTATCGATCATGGTGAGTTCTCCCAGATCGATCTTGCTGATGGTGCCCTCTTTAAACAGCCTACTGATCTCTTTGGCAGCATCAGGCACTGTATGATGATTCAGTTCGCCTGTGAGGGTCAGGGCATCGCTGGTTAATTCTATTTGCATTAGTAAAACAGGCTCATTCTTAAGTAGGCGCTGTAGTTGTAAGTCAACCAATCCCGGATTGCTTCATTATATTGAAAGTTCAAGCTCGCATCCAGGGAGATATTGCGGTAAACACGGATATTGATACGGTTCTCATTATCTATGCTCGGCTTCATACCGGTATCACTAAAGGGAAAGAGAGCATCGAAAGTAGAATTCAGTGAAAGGAAATTGAAGATATTCACTGCGGAAAAGATCAAAGTTGCTTCCAAACCACGGTCAAAGCGGTCTTCTGCTTCTGTAAAGACATCGTAGCTGATGCTATCGATCATTACAGAACTGGCAGAGCTGAGGGATTTGAGATTGAGATCTTGCACCCAGCCATAACCACTGCGCAAGCTCACCCAGGTTTTGGGGCTGAAAGCAACCCGGTAGGTAAGCCCTGTGCCTTCTTTGAGCCGCAGAGGAAACAGCGCAATTTTGGTGCGGACCTTGTCTTGATTCAAGGCCCTTTCAAGCTCAAGGCCTTCGGAATCATATACTATATTGTTCTTGGCATCTGAAAAATACTTATACTCGTCCCAAAAATGGGTGCTCAGATCCGCTCTTCCATAAAAGGCGAGGTTGTTGAAAAACTTCTTTTCCTTTCCCCAAGGATAGAGCAGGAGAGTATTTTTCAACGAGTAATTATCCTTATTGATGCGGAAATCTTCGTTATCTATGGTGTAGTTTGCCCCTATATCATAGATGCTGCGCATGTTGTAATGAAAGGGGCGGAATTCATGATCGATAGTGTTGTCAAATTGTCCCACCAGATTCAAGGCGAAGGTGGGATTATTCTCATCTACTTCGTTGTTTGAAGCCACATTGATATTAGCGTGGATGGCGCCTTTATGAAACTTTACCTGTCCCACGCCCAGCTCATCAGCCAGCACTCCGGCTCCGATCAAGTTGTTATTCGCATCAGCGGCAGTATCCACGATCAAGGTCAAGACCGGGCTTTCACCTTCGATGAGGCTCACAGTGATAAAGTCTCTGAGGGAGCTCCAGGAATTTCCGCCCAGGGTAACCATGTAGTTTCCTGCAGGCAGAATCCATAATCCTTCTTCGATGCCGTGTTCATCTTCGCCCAGGCTGATGCCAGTTCCTACCTTGGTATATCCGTAATCATCTTCATTTTTTACCCACAAATCATAGATCATGCGTACCCTGGTCTGGGCGTCGTCCAAAATGCGCACCCTGAGTTCACTCCAGGTTCTTTGCACCACGGATCTCATTCTAGGAAAGACATCTATAGTAGATTTGATGTCTTCATTATAGCCAGTGACAATTCTATATCGTCCCGGCTCCAGTAGATGCGGAACGTTGTATTCGCCCGTAGCTTCGCTGATCTTTGTATTCAGGCTATCCACACCTTCTATGCGATATTGCAAATCGCTGGTCATAGGCGCTTTGGTGCTCAGCAGCAATTCCCCAAAGAGTTTATGGGTCTCCTGATTCTCCAATTGTTGGAAATACACTCGCTCCGGCGCACTCATATCACTGGTAAAGTCCCTTTGTCCGGGAGTGATAGGCCGACCGGCAAAATGCATGATACATAGTGCTGCAAAAGCATTGGTTTCAGCCATCACCATTTCGTTGAAGAGCTGCACCAGATAGATGTTGGAGTCGTCCGTGAGTTCCCGATAGTGTCCATTGCGATGCGTGAGGATAGTCCTCTCACTGGTGCTATCCCGCAGAGTAAATTCCATGCGCAAGAAGGCACGAGGACTGGCCCCTTCTATCTTTTCAATGTTCAGGATCGAGGTTTCCAGATAGTAATTCGGATCTGCCGCTGTAGCATCACGGTACACATTCCCAAAGATGTTATATGCTCTCAGGCGATCCGCCACGATATTTGGCACGGAGTCCGACAGGCGATTTGCCCACAGATCGTCACGCATAAAGCGCACTTGGGAAAAGCTTTCTTTGGCCACGAGTTGATTGCGGTTGTAGATACGATTCACACGGCTGTTCATTACATACAGACTCTTCCCGTTGGAAACTTCCATTTTGAGTTCGGGCTTTTCTGTGGATTTTTGATAATCGAGCACATAGTAATTCGTTTGCCGTTCCACTTTCCCGAAACACCCACTGAGTGCCAGGGTGATGATTGCCAGACAGATAAGGTAAAATCTTTTCATTTTCATATCCTCTTAATCAATTTCCCCTGATTAAAACAGCGGGGTTATCCACGATTTGGCGGGAAAAGTCGTTGAGATTTGCAGTAGCATCGCGCATATTTTCCATGATCTCGGCAAGATCATCCTGCGAGCGCAATACAGTTCTATTCAAGGTATTTATCAGCACACCAGTACGTTGCACCGTGACTCCCAGATTGCCAACCATGTCTTTTAAGTTCGCATCGGCTAATTGTCCGGCCAGGATGTCAAGATTGGACATCATTGAGCCGAATGCATCAGAGGTCAAAATCTTATTAACTGAATCCAGGGAGCTATTGATCGTCGCACTGACGTACGCGATCTCCTTTGTGGTATCCAGTACCAGAGTATTGGTATTTTCACCGATGTTGTTGATGTGAAATCTGGTATCCTGGACCAGGTAAGTGGTCTGTTCGGCAATCTGATCGATATTATCATTAAGGTTTCGGGTGATCAGCACCAGCTCGCTATTCAGAGTATTGGTCAGCAGTTCCAGAGAGGTCACGGTGGTGACGTTCAGAGAATCGATCGCGTTCACTGCGGATGCGCTGATATCATCGATATTCTTGCTGAGACCGGTAGTCATATCCGCGACATTATTGGCGATTTTGCTGATTGCGTCCAGGGTGCCGGCCAGATTCGATTGGGTTCCTTCCAGGATGAGACCGGTTTGCTCCAGGATTTTGGAGATGTGCTTCTGGTTTTCGTCATTGGTAAGTTTGCCAATATTGGCGGCGATAAGCTCGACCTGCTCCACAATAGTCATGGCGCGCTCGGAGATATCGTCTATCAGTGTGGAACCAGATTTGATCTGGCTTCCGGGAGTCATGTTTTTGGCTTCATTGGTTCCGCCCTTGATCTCCACAGATTTCATGCCGGTGAGAAGTGCCGTACTGAGTACAGCCTCTGTGTCCACTTTGATCGGTGTTCCTGGCTCAATATTTATCGTGACAATCACTTTATTCACATCTTTAGGATCGATCTTGACTTCTTCCACCCGGCCTACCTTGATGCCCTGATAGTTCACGGTACTGCCTACCTGCAATCCGCTGACTGGGTAGTCATCAAATACGATAAAGTAAGAATCCCATTTCTGGGTTAGCCGATTTCCGGCCACGACGGCAGCAAAAACCAGAATCAACACGGCTCCTACCACCAGGAATACTCCCAGGCGAACTTTAGTAGCTTTTGATACCATCTTTGCTCCTTTTATTCATAGATTAAATCACCGGTGATCAGGCGATTGCTAATTTTAACCGGATTTAGTGCCTTGATATTCACCCGGCCATCACAGACCACATCTGTGCCAAAGCTCACGTCGCCCTCAATTTTGAGTTCTTTGCATCCTGATAATGAGGGTGGAGCTTCAAAGCGTTTTTGCATTTGTTCGATATTGCCATAGTATTTGGGGTCCAGCTCAATATAGGGTGGTTTGGACATTCCGTGCTTCAGTCTGATCTGATACTGATCGTTCAGTTCATAGGCATCAGACCACACGCTGAGCAGGTCCTCGGTTTTCTTCACCGGGGAGAATCTCTGCCGGGGTACTATCACAGCCCGGGCTCCGGTGAAAGAGCTGATTGCGGCTCCCATCGCGGTTTCCAATTGATACACTTTGATTCCGTCCACCTCTTTGGGATTCACGATCAAGGGCAAAAGCATCAGGCCATCATTGGTAATGAGATGCCATTCCAGAGCCTTGAGATCGATCCAGAGATTATTGGTATTGAAATATCGGTATTTGTTGATATCCTGAAAAGCCTCAAGATCTTCAGCGGGACATTGGGCGATTTCACGCAAGAGCAATTGGCCGTTTTCATCCTGAGCCAAATGTCCGCCTTTTTTATCCATCTCGCTGCGTTCACAGACTTCCATCAGGAAGGGGATATCATGCTCTTCCATGTAGGCAGCAATGGAGGCATCCACCGTGGCACCAAGGTTATCGGAATTCGACACAAAGGCATAGCGATAGCCGGTGGCGATCAGCTTTTCCAAAATTCCGGAGGTGGAAATAGCGGTATAGATATCTCCGTGTCCAGGAGGATTCCAGCGCTGATCTTTGTCTTTGGGCAGAAAAGGCGAGAGGTCTTCCTGCAAGATACGGGGGAATTTGTTCTGTACAAAGCTGATCGGTAGATCTTGTTTGGATAGATCAGGATATTTGTTCAGGTAATCCAAAGTGTCTTTTTCTGTGGCAAAGCTATTCATGAACATGAGCTGGATATCATAGCCGCTTTCGGATCTAAGAGCCAAAATGTGACGGGTGATGATGTCCAGAAAATTCATGTTTCCCTTCACTGGCAATAGGGATTTTGCCTTGGAAAGGCCCATACTGGTTCCCAGGCCACCATTGAGTTTGATCGCAACAATTTTGCGCAGGAGTCCCGCGCTACCTTTCGATTCGAGATTTTCAAAGGGGATTACAGTTTGAGGGCTGGGCGGACTAATGGTATCCTCCGGGATCTGGCCACTACTGCCTTTTTGCAAAGCTTCATAATACGCCGAAAACGTGCGTATTACCATGTCTGACAATCCTTCTGCTTTCATCGCGCGAACAAACTGGTTTAGCATCATTCCTTCCTTTAGATCAGGCTGTCCAAATATTCATCATCGGCTGGTTCGGGAAGGGTGATAGCCCCTTCTCCCCCATGCTTTTCATTCCAAAGAGTTGAAGTGCTGATGGCTCCATCATTGCGGGCCCAGGCACGTCTGGCCACACCGCCCATTACATCCCAGGAGAGAGCGTTTTTGATCACAGCATCCATACGTTCACTGCCATCGAGCACGATGCCATTGCCGCCATTGATACTGCGGCCAATGCCTACTCCGCCGCCATTGGAAAGCACCACCAGGCTCATGCCCCGGGCTACGTTGCCGGCGAAACACTGAGTGGCGGTATCTGCCATTACATTGCTGCCATCATAGATATTGGCAGTCTCACGGAATGGAGAATCGGTACCGGAGGTATCGTGGTGATCCCGCCCCAGCATTACCGGACCAATCTCTTGATTGCGGATCATTTCGTTAAACTTTAAGGCAAGGCGTACCCGCCCTTCTTCATCAGCATACAGGATCCGGGCTTTGGTACCCACTACGAGGGCGTTCTCTTCTGCTGTGCTGATCCAATGATGATTGTCCCGATCCATGGAATTGCGGTTCGGGTCTATCAGAGCGCAGGCAGCCTGGTCTGTAGCCCTGAGATCGCTATCCTTGCGGGAAAGGCATACCCAACGGAAGGGGCCATAGCCAAAATCAAAGCACATGGGTCCCATGATATCTTCCACATAGCTTGGCCAGATGAATCCGCTTTTTGTGCTACATTTATCTTTGGCTATCTCTCTCACACCTGCATCGAATACGGAGGCCATGAAGCTGTTGCCATAATCCCAAAAACGGCTACCTTTATTTGTGAGCGATTTCAGGACATCAAAATGGCGTCTCAGTGAGGTATCCACCAATTGCTTGAACTTCGGCAAATTCTCTGCCAGAACCATACGGGCTTCGGCAAAGCCTACACCAGCAGGAGTATAGCCTCCCTCATATACTGCATGACATGAGGTTTGATCGCTAATAAGCTCTGCCTTTATGTTGTTAACATCGATATATTCCAGTAAATCTACTATATTACCATGATAGCCAATGGATAGGGCTTTTCCTGAGATGCGGGCTTCATCCACCCATTTGAAGATTTCAGGCAGATCGTCCGAAACCCGGGCTACCCAACCCTGCGAGTGCCTGGTTTTGATGCGGGAATCATCCACTTCCGCGATGACGCCAATGCCACCGGCTATTTCCACAGCTTTGGCCTGCGCACCACTCATGCCACCCAAGCCGGAAGAGACAAAAAGCACACCGGATAAATCTTTATCCACAGGAATGCCCAGGTACTTGCGGCCTGCATTCAACAAAGTGATATAGGTACCATGCACGATGCCCTGAGGGCCGATATACATCCAGCCTCCGGCGGTCATTTGGCCATAATTTGCCACGCCCAAAGCGGTGAGGCGTTTAAAGTCTTCGGGATTGTCCCACTTGCCGATCACCAAACCATTGGTAGAGATAACTCTCGGTGCCTGAGGGCTTGAGGGGAAAAGCCCCACGGGATGGCCGCTGGAGACCACCAGGGTCTGCTCATCTGTCAGCACTTCCAGATACTTCTTAATCAGTCTGTATTGCATCCAGTTTTGACAGACCTGTCCTGTCTCTCCATAGGTTACGAGCTCGTATGGGTAGAGCGCAATCTCAAAATCAAGATTGTTATCGATCATCACTTGCATGGCTTTGGCCGCGGTAATGCCCTTGTATTCTTCAATGGGTTTGCCGCTGAGTTGGCCCTCTGGGCGCCAACGATAGCCATAGATCCGGCCCATGGTCCTCAGTTCAGCCAGGAATTCCGCAGCAACTTCTTTGTGTAGTTCACTGGGAATATAACGTAAAGCGTTTTTCAAAGCTTGCTTGATCTCTGCATTGTTGAGATTCAATCCACGATTTGGAGCACGGCGAATATCCTGTTCAAAAACAGGATCAGGCGGAAGCACAGCATCCAGCTTCACTTGAAATTGGTTAGACATGTTTTGCCTCTTTATTGTTCTTTTTATTCATAATTATATTGAGTATAGCTTGATCTGTATCTTGCAAACCGTTTTTGATATAATCAGCAAGATTGTCTATGGTCTCATCGATATCGTCTGTGATGATGCCATCCCGCGAAGATATGCAGGTGCCCATATTGGCCAGAAGTGCGGCCTGTACTGCTGCGGAGGTGTTTGTAGCAACTTTCAGGGAGCAGCCCCCTTTGGCGCCATCGCACAACATGCCGGTGGTATTGCCGATCATATTCTTGATCGCATACTCTACCTTTAGATAATCTCCGCCCAAAAGCAAAACAATACCGGAAGCGGCTCCGGCAGAGGCAGAAAGGCATCCGCACAAGCTGGACAAGAGGCCAATCTTTTCTTTGATATGCACAGTCACCAGATGTCCCAAGGCCAGGGCGCGCAGCAATTGCTCATGGCTGCATCCCAATTTTTCCACTGCGGCAATGATGGGCAGAGTGATGGATAGCCCCTGGTTACCACTCCCGGTATTTGCCATCACCGGTAAGTTGCAACCGCTCATTCGGGCATCGGTCGCAGCAGCGGTGAGAGCCATGGCCCAGTGGTGAATATCGTCACCCAAAAGTCCCAGCTCGATCTGCTGCAAAATCATCTTGCCCACAGACATACCCATCTCATCGCTGAGGCCATAATCCGCTATCTTGCGGTTCAAGGCTTCACCAAGATCAATCTGTAAAAGAGTGTCATAATCCACCTGGGTACAAAAGTCATAATAATCCTGAAGCCGGAACTGGGAGGCTGAAATGAGCTTGGGAGCATCTCCTTCGCCGATGGTTTGACATTTCAGGATAGCATCATCCAGCTCCAAAAGGTATAACCAGGAGTGTCGCCAGCGGATGATAGCGCGGCTCTTGTGCTTGCCATCTGATAAGATAGCCTCGACGTAAATATTGTCGTCATCGGGATTGATGCCAATCTCAAGACCTGCTGCCAATTTCTTGCCCGCTTCTAATTGCAGCGGGCTAATATCTTCAAGGACTTCCAGTTGCTTTTGTGGATTAGCGCACACAGCACCAAGGGCTGCAGCGATTTCGAGGCCTATGAGCCCGGTATTCGGAATGCCCACCCCCATGCCGTTTTTATATATGGAGGGGCTTACCTTCACCTGAATATCCGTGATGGGTCCGGGCAGTATGCTGGCAGCGTATGCTGTGGCCAATGCAACAGCCGCAGGCTCCGTACAACCAAGTGCCGGAACTACTTCCTGCTTTAGCAAGGCCAATATCTCTAAAAAATTACGCATATCAATCCTATGTAAAAATACTTTAATTTAGATTCTCAAACAAGCTAATTCCTGTCAAGTGAAAACTGTGGTTTACGGGATCTCCTCAAAAATAGCAAAACGGCACAACCAAATAGTAAGCCTATAGCTCGCCTGTTTCCCTGATTTGCTTTTAACATGGCTTGGACTCGAACTCACTCGTACTTTCGAGTGAGTTCGAATCTAAAGCTCATTTAACCCAAGGTAAAAGATCGGGCAAGGACTGGGATCTCAGCAGAGGTAAAACGTGGTTACAACATCAAAGGCATATTTCAAGCGTGTAAATTGAAACATCGCCAAGGCGCTACGCCAGCTCTATCTGCTAAAGCTTATTTATAGTGGCAGGGATACTCTTTTACCGGTTTTGGCAGAGCGGTAGATAGCCTGAATGATTTCCACCGATTTCCGGCCATCGCGTCCATCTGTAGAGGGAACGGCGCGACCCAAGAGGGTGTCAATCACATTGCGGTAATAGGGGTTGTGCCCAAAGCCGTAGATATTGGGGGGAATATAATTGCTTCCCAAGGCGAGGCGGTCGTCATCGTCATATTCTTCAAATTCCCATTGCTCGATCTTATTCACTGCTACCCCGCCCACTTTCACAGTGCCTTTTTCACCGATGATGGTGATGGAGCCTTCAAAGTTTTTGGGATAGGTAAGCATGGTCACGTTGATCGAGGCGATGATGCCATTGCGGAAATGAATGATGGCACTTCCGGTATCTTCGGCTTCGATGTTTCTGGCCATGGTGGCGGTATAAGCTGAAACGCTTTCCACATTGCCCAAGAGCCAGTACATGGCATCCACATAATGGCTGGCTTGATTCATATAAGCCCCGCCGTCAAATTCCCAGGTGCCACGCCATTTTTCCTGGTCGTAGTAAGCTTGCGGCCGCTGCCAAAAGACATTGGCTTGAGCCATGTAGATGCGACCAAAGCGGTTTTTATCCACAGCTTGTTTGAGCAATTGCATGGTGCTGTTCAGGCGGTTTTGTTTTACTACAAAAAGATGCACATGATTGTCGTCACAAGCCTTGATCAGCCTGTCTGCTGCAGCGATATTGATTGCCATGGGCTTTTCTGTAAGTACATGCACACCAGCATTGGCCACATCCACGCCATGCTCAGGGTGCATGCCGGATGGAGTACAAATGGAAACTAAATCAAGTTCTTCTTTAGCGAGCATTTCATGGTGGTCCAAATACACCTTGCTGATGCCACGCTCTTCGGCCACCTGTTTGGCTTTTGCCGGGATAGTGTCACATACTGCCACAAATTCCGCTTCCGGTATTTGAGATACTGCATCCAGATGGTTCTTGGCGATTCGGCCACAACCAATGAGGCCAATTCTTACTTTTTTCATAGAGGATTCTCCTTATCTTAAACTCATAATATGATTTATACGTTCTGCGATAAGCTGTGTTACCGCATCACGTGAATATTTCTTTCTTACCAAAGCCTGACCAGATTTACCAATCTGCGCCAGAGTCTCTGGGTTTTCTATTAGCTGTTCTACTTTTTGCACAAAGCCATAATTGTCTGCAGCGATCAGCAGTTCCACCTCATCTACCGCATCCAGACTGTTGGCTACATGGGGTGTGGTAATTACGGGAAGAGCACAAGCCATGGCTTCCAAAGCTTTGTTTTGGATGCCTGCGCTGAAATACATGGGCGCAATGAAGATATCGCTCGCCATCAGTTCAGCATAGAGATCCTCCACATAGCCTAGCACGGTAGTCTGATTGATATTGTCCAGAGCCTTGATTTCTGCGGAGGGTTCTGCGCCCACGATCACGAATGTCAAAAGAGGATATTTCTTGATCAAGGCCGGCATAATCTTTTTGCAGACGTTCTCTGCAGCCATGATATTGTGGGGAACGCTCATATTGCCAGAGAAGATGAGGCGCCAGGCAAATTCATGATCCGAAACGACCTCAGGTATCCTCACTTGATTTGGCATAAGTACACTGCGGTGATGATTTTTGAGCCCCAGATGCGCGATATCTACCGGTGAGATCACCCAGTTTTCGCTGAAACGGTCTGCCACCTGGATTTCATAATCAGAGGTCCGTTTGGCCTCTATAGTGAAAAAGAGTTTTTGTAAACCTTTCAGATGCTCAAGCCGGCGGGTGTATTCCAAAGAGACGCAATCCGTGTAATCAAGGATCACCTTCGAGGTACGCGCCAGATCCGCATAGGGCACCATCGGGATGAGATGACAATACACGAGGTCATATTCATGCTCTGCCAGCAGATTTTTGAGCAGGTTTTTGAGCTTGGGATTTTGATAGTAAGCCACCTGAAAAGGCAGCTTACGAAATATATTCTTAAGCATATTCATTGTCGCCCGGAAGATGCTATGCTCTACAAATCTGGTCTCGGGAATTTCTTCCCGCATCACTTCCATGGCCTGCTTATCAGCATGGCCGTTTACCAGCGATACCAAAGTCAGCTCTCCGAAAGAGGCTAATTGCCGCAGCAGAAATAGGGTACGAACCTTGTCTCCGCGATCTGGCGGATAAGGTATGCTTGAGGTCAAAACTAATATCTTCAAGTAGTTACCACCTATAAAAGCTCTTGATACAGCCTTAGATACTTTTCCTTTTCTTTCTCCCAAGAAAGCTCCTGGGTTACATATCTCTTGCCTTCAGCTCCCATCTTGGCGAGTCTTTCGGGGTCCGACAGCATTTCTGTGAGAGTTTTTTGAATCAAAGATACATCACTAGGGTCTATATATAGACCCACGGCAGCTCTGTCAAGCAATTTCCAATATTCGGGTTGATCTGAAACCAGTATCGGCAGTCCCGCCGCCATGTATTCAAAGATCTTGGTCGCCAGTGAGAACAGGTGATTGGGGTTGCTATTCTGGAGCAGTACCCCTATCGCACATTTGGAAAACATCTCAGCGGCCTCTTGCCGGTTTACAAAGCCGTATTCTACCACTTTTTTAAAGCCCGGCATGGCCACCAGCTCTTCTCTGTATTCGGGGATTGCGTAGGTGCCTGCCAGATGAAAGGTGCAATCTACATTCTCCAGAGCTTTAACCACTTGGCCGACACCGCGTTCTTCGCTAATGCTACCCAGATAGCAGATGTTCCGGCTGGCATAGCGCTCGGGATTGTCTGCCACACTCTCCCATTCCGAAAGCAGAGGGTAATTGTTCAGAACCACCGCATCGGAAAATTGCTCTGCGATGCTTTCGGTGGCAGTGATGGTGGCATCAAGGCAGCGTGCTGCGATTTTCTCCACGATTCTGATGCCAGATGAAATCAGCTTACCCTGCCAGGGGGACAAGTATTCTTTGTGCAAAAACAGTCGGGGATAGCTTTCGTGGACGTCATAGACCACGGGCTTACCACTGATATATTTCAGCAGAATTGCCATGGGAATCAGCTCCGGATCATGAATCTGGTAAGCATCCGCAGGGATGAATCTCGCTCTATGCAGGATTTTCCAGGGAGCAATGAGAAAGCGCTTTTTGCGGCTGGTAAAATCTCCGATATCGTGGATGATTACACCGGATTTGCGTTCGTGCCGCGCTCCATCTGCGACCACGAGATGAACTTTGTAGCCATCTTCCGCCAGACTGACGCACTGTTTATAAAATACTCTTACATCGCCTCTTACGTGCACAGAGCTGAGATGGCAGATGCACTTGCCTTTTTGAGCTTTGGGGTATTCATTTATCGTCCGGGCCACCACATTCTGGATGGAATAATTGTCTTTCACATAATCTCGTAAAACTTGGGGATCAAAATGTCTTTGCCGCAGCTCTGTGATGCCATCTGCCAGAGCCTGGGCATCGCGAGGAGGCACCAATACACCATGTTCAGGCTTCAAGATGTACTCACTACCACCATTGCACGTAGCTACCACAGGGATGCCGGATGCCAAAGCCTCCAGCACCACGATGCCAAAGCTTTCCCTAAAGCTGGGATGCACCAGAGCGTCGTGATTTGTGAGCAGCAGAGCCACCTCGTCCGGAGTTTTCTCGCCCAGGAATTCCACCTGTTTTTCGATGCCATATTCAGTGCAAAGACTTTTCAGCTTGGCAGAGTAAGGCCCATCTCCCACGATGCTGAGTTTGAGCTCAGGATCTACAATGAGTTGTAAGGCTTTCAGTAAGAAATGTACCCCTTTGAATTCCAACAGGTTGCCGATGTAAATCAATTTACTAATTCTTTTTGAGGGCAAGGCAGGTTGAAAGAGACTGGGATCGATGCCATTGGGAATTACCCTGAGGTTGGCGAGGGCAGGATCCGCTTCCAGAATGGTCTTGCGGGTAGTCTCTGATACTGCAATCACCTTAAAAGCGTCACGATAAGCGCTTTTGAATAGCTGTCTCAGGTTCCTCTTTGCCAATAGTTCTTTTAAAGAACCTTGATGTTCTGTAATGATATATGGGATGTCCAGCTTTTTGGCCAACATTCGCGTAGCTATCCCATCCGGCATAGCAAAATTCGCATGCAGCAAGTCTATCTTGCCTTGCCGCATCAATCTTTTGAGTAGGGGCAACACACAGAGATACTCGATATAGGGGACCCAGGGCCTGATTAGATTTCGCGGCAGCATCACAAAACGGGGATGATAGACCGTAAGCTCGCGCGAGCCCAGAATGATGGTGCGCTGCAAGGGAACTTTCAGCTTTTTACCACGCCTGTGAGCCAAGCCCACTGGCACCGGAGAGATTACTTCCAGCTCTATATCTTCAGGATAAAAGCTCAGATTTCTGAGAACAAAAATGCCACTGTTGGTCTCCACTGGATTGGGGAATATACTATTGATAAAGATCACTCGCATGTTTAACCTCGTAATTTTGCAAATAAAGAACCCAGCATAACGCGCATATCCTGGAGATCACTTTTACGGACGATGAGATCGGTCACTTTTTGTTCCCGATGGGTACAGAAGTACCAGGTCATGAGCATTACCAGCCACAGAATATACACGGCTGATGATGCCATCGCAGCTCCGATATAGCCAAATTTGGGGATCATGATGTAGCTCATTATCACCTTCATCAGTGCTCCCACCGCAGGTGCAATGATGGTAAAGACGGGAAAGCCCTTGCTCCAGAGGAAGGTATTGAAGAGTGAGCCCAAAGTGAGCCCAAAAATGGCCGGAATAAGATAAATAAAGGCTTTGTAAGCACCGATGTATTCCGCTGTGTACATAAAAGAGATGATAAAGTGTCCAAAGAGCAGCATCCCCGTGATGCAGGCCAGATTAAACACTATCATCAGCACAAATATCTTGCGCAAAATGGCCAGAGATGCCTTGTCATCATTCAGCGCAGCAAATTTATTGAGTAGAACCACACCGATCATATTGCTCGTCACGCTGATGATATCAATGAAATTGATCGCCAAAGTATATACTCCCAGCTCTGCAAAGCTGCCCAAACGCTTCAGGATCAGTATATCGGCCCGGGTCATCATGATGGCCATGTACTCGCTCAGAAAGGCCTTGAATCCAAGTGAATATGAACGTTTGACCAAGGGGAAATCCCAACGGAAGTGAAAATCTATCTTACGCACAATGCGACGGTGAAATACGAGACTGATAGCTATCATCACACAGACATTGAGCAGGTAACTGCCCTGCATACGCAGATGAACGGGGAACAGCCAGAACAGCGGCAACAAAAGCAGCATAAAAACCACTGTGGGCATAGTCAGCAGCAGCGCGTAATCCTTGATATTGTTCATCCCGATGGACATGACTTTCTGGCGGTTATGCAGTTGGAATATCGCAATATATATACTCAAAGCCAGAACAATCAAGGTGGAATACTGATTGCTGCCCAATATCCTGCTGGAGAGAAACTGAAATACCAATATCGAAACCAGCATGCTGATGCCAAAAAAGACTAAAGACAGGCTGTATAAAGCAGAAGGATCCGCCTTATCGCGCTGCAAAGAATACATCAGAGATTTTGAGACGCCCAGGTCCAGTAGCAGCCAGACCACTGAGTTCACGGTAAACAGATACACGTATTGTCCCCTGAGCTCTGGACCCAAGAAACGTGCCAAAAACCAATTTGCAACAAAAGAGGCCAACATAGTGATGGCCTGCGAACCGGTGGTAAAGGCTATATTACGCTTTAAATTTATTTCGTTCATAGAGGCTTATCCAAAGCCTTCTGCTCAGCGCTATCATGATCAGCACGATGCCTCCGATCTGCAGTAAGCTGAGCTGCTCACCCAGGAAGAAGTAGGCCAATAGTGTGGCCAGGGCGGGTTTTAAAAAGAAGTAAAACGAAGCTCTGGCAGCGCTGAGCTGCTTCATAGCTTCAAAATAGAGTACATATGCCAGTCCGGTGATGATCACTCCCAGATAGAGCATCAACCAGATATTGTGCCAACTGGGCGTAAAGCTCATGCTCTTGCCAATGGCCAGATTGATGCCGCTGAGGACTATGCCTCCCAAAAGGAAGGACACAGAATTTGTAATCAGATTGCCATACTGACTCACTGCCCATTTGGTAAGCACCGTGTATAAGGCAAAGGTGATGGCTGCCAAAATGGCAAAGACAATGCCCAAAGGCAGATTGACAAAGTGCTGTTGGAAAAGTTCTATTTCGCCCAGAATGATGATAACCAGCCCCACAAAGCCCACGAAGAGGCTATAGATCTGAAATCTGCTGAGTTTCTCCTTGAGCAAAACGAGCGCAAAAAGACTGACAAACAGGGGATTCATGCTCACTATCACAGCAACCAGAGACGCCTTTCCATAGAATATGGCCCATTGTAAAAGCAGCATACTGATCACGACATTCAGGATTCCCAAAAGGCCGAGTTTCAGTATGCTGCTAACAGTGAGTTTTAGCTTATTTCGAGTCCAGGCTCTGACTGCGAATGGTGCGATGCAGGCTCCTCCGATCAGAAACCGCCAGGCAGTGATGGCAAAAGGCGAGATGCCTTTTCCCAAAAGCTTGCCAGCGAGTTCCAGAGAGGACCATATACATATCGCGACCAGGCAGTACAGGTGACTCTTGAGTTTCAAATTACTTCATCAAGACCATTTTCTTGGTGGAGCTGTAGGATCCGGATTTTAAACGGAAGTAATACACACCGCTGGATACAGATGTTCCACTGTCGTCCATGCCGTTCCAATGCAGGTTGTTGATTCCCTGGCTTGCTTGAACTACAAAGTTCCTCACGGTCTGACCCTTTTGGTTATAGATAGTCACATGGGCAGGGGCTGCATTTACCATCTGGAATTGGATGGTGGTATCGGGATTGAAAGGATTCGGATAGTTCCCGATCAGGCTTACCTGTGCAGGTGACAGGGTGGGGTCTTCGTTTGAGACAGGATTGAAATCTGCCAGCATGCGCGGGGTAATCTGAGCTGTGCTTTGGAAGTGAGCGATAATGCCCATTATGTTAAATTGACCGCTGTGCATGGGAGCACCGATATAATCCACATCGTAGAAACTGGTACGGAAGCTCATGGCACCGGTGCCGTCAGAAATGGCATAGGTCACAGCCGGATCGGTGGCATAGTTGCCGCTGGGGCTGTCAAAGCTCACATCGTTGATGCGCACCAGGCGGGATTGATAACGGTTTACACCGATATCGGAGTTCAATTGTGCGATGGTGAGGGTAGGAGCATAGATGTCGTTACCACTGGATTCCGCAGGACCTGGGTCCGCTGTAGGCAGGAATTGCAAAGTCTCAAAGTACATATTCAGCTTACCCGTGAGGCCAGAAATGGCATCGCCGACTTGGTAGTTAGTGGATATCACACCAGCTTGATCATCGATCAGAATACCCGCTCCAGCATCTTGCACATATTTCTGATTGCGGTTATTCTGTTTGAATGTGAGTATCACGCTATTCGGAATGTGATATACTGTGCTATTATCTGCATTTTGTTGCCACAGCTCGCTGAGATTGCTGACATAGACATAAAAACCATATTCAGCTACTACGACGGCACTGGGCTCATAGCCCGGAGCATAGGCTCTGGCTTTGATAGTGGTGGGAGTGCTGACATTGATCGGAGCGTTAAAGAGAGTAGAAGATTGGCTCGGTTCGCTGCCATTGGTGGTGTAATAAATGCTGGCACCTTCAGTGGTAGTGGAGATTGATACTCCGATAGCAGATCCATAGTGTCCAGCGGGAGGATTGAAAGTAGGATTAGCCACAAATTGCTGGCCACTACCGTAGGCCGTCCAGGTGATATTGTCTATAGTTACCTGACGATTTACAGTGTCGCCCTGAATATTGCGTATTTCCATGGTGAAGTCACCGGGAACATTTACGCCGTTTACCACGAAATTACGAATAGTGGGGTCTGCACCTGAAGTACCGCCAAAGGTTTCAGAATCTGCCACCCAGATATCATTGATATACAAGGCAAGCTGGCGATCTCCCACAGAGGTGTAGGCCTTGCGCATTTGAACTGAGAAATTGCCAATACCATTGGGAATGGTTCCGGATACAATCCTGCTGGGAACTGCACTGCGCCGTAGCACCATGCCGTTGCCATCAATGGAATTGTCATTGTCTCCAGCTACGGAACCAGTTACGTGAAAATAGTTCCAGGTTACTCCACCATCGCCGACGAAGTTTCCATCGACGTAGTTGGTGCCAGTGTAATCATAATTGGTGAATGTTTCGAGGCCTTGTGCCCAAACAGCTACCGCTGCGACAAGGCAAATGGTTAAAATGAGCATTTTTTTCATAATTCCTCCATGAAATTACGTGAGTTTTTTCTTAGGTTCATTCAAATATCGAAATTTAACGCAACCAGGCTTTCCCTAATACCGCCAAAGCGGCATACAGGAAACTTCCTGCCAGCAATATACTATCCGTTCTATCTAACATGCCCCCATGTCCCGGAATGAGACGGGAGCTGTCCTTCACTTTACAAAACCTCTTAAGCATGGATTCCAGGAGGTCTCCTATCTGGCCAAAGATACCTGCTGCAATCGCAATCAAAGCCATCTGCAACATGGGTATCGCTGAGAATCCACTCACATATAATATAAACAATATCACAAACGGCGCAAGGCCTCCGGCAATGAAACCTTCACGACTCTTTTTGGGGCTAACCGGCGTTATATTACGCTTTTTGCCGAAACGCATGCCCACAAAGTAAGCTACTGTATCCACTATCCAGATCATTAGAATTAAGGCAAGTAAAATTTTCTTGGGTTGATATTGCCTGCTTATATTCACGATCATGGCAGGCATTAAGGCCGTGTAAATCAGGCCAAATACGATTGCCATCAAGCGGGGTACACTTTTGTCTTCGTGCCAATACACCAGAGGCTCGATCAAAGCGATGAATACTCCCAACCAGATGATGTGCATAGCATGTTCCGGGAAAAATACGAACATAGTATATAGCAAGGGGTAAAGACCAAACCAGGGCCAGGCAATCTTGATCTCTGCCTTGCGCATCATGCAGATATATTCCTGAGCTCCAAATATACTAAGCATCAGGAACATCAGGAGTAAAGGTGTCCCTTCAAAATACAAGGCCAAAACCAAGAACGGAATGAAGATAACCGAGACTATAATGCGTTGGCCGAGCTCTTTCATCAGTTGAGTCCTCCATAGCGACGATTGCGGCTCTGAAACTCTTGTAAAGCTTTAATCATCTCAATTTTATCAAAATCGGGCCACAAGGTTTCGGTAACATAGATTTCGGAATAGGCCGCTTGCCAGAGCAAGAAGTTTGAGAGCCGCTTTTCTCCGCTGCTGCGGATGATGAGATCCGGATCCGGCTGCTCTTTGGTCCACAGATAGTGACCAAAATTATCGGGTGTAAGGGACGCAATGTCCTCTGGTTTAAGTTTTTTGATAGCTTCAATGATCTCCAGGCGGCCACCGTAATTAAAGGCGATATTGACCACCATGCCTGTGTTCTGATGAGTTTTGGCTGCCACAGCCCTGATTTCTGCCAGATATTCCGGTTCCAAATGGATTTCTGAGCCGATAAATTGCACATAGATGTTTTGCTGGTTCAATTCTGGGATCTCTTTGATCAGCCTTTCCCGGAGCAACTTCAGCAGACCTCGCACCTCGTCTTCCGGACGGCTCCAATTCTCGGTAGAAAAAGCGTAAAACGTGAGATACTGCAGCTTTAGCTCTACTCCCAATTCCACTACTTGCCGAATTGATTTGGCTCCGGCGCTATGTCCATATAGCCGGGGACGATTGTGCTGCTTGGCCCAACGTCCATTGCCATCCATGATGATGCCCACATGACGTGGCAGGCGGCTCATATCCAAACTGGGCAGGAGCTTTTTATAATCCTTAGCCATTCATCCTCGATTTTGCGTTCATTTTGAGCCAGGCATAGATAAAGGGGTCCAGCCCGCCATCCATCACCTTGTCCACTTGGCCGATCACATGGTTTGTCCTAAGATCTTTCACCTGTTGATAGGGTTGGAAGACATAAGAGCGAATCTGATTTCCCCAGCCGATCTCGGTCTTGGAGGCCTCGTTGCTCTTTTTTTCTTGTTCGCGCTGCTGCTCGTAATGCTGATACAGTCTGCTTTTGAGGATAGCCATGGCCTTATCACGGTTCTGATTTTGAGAACGCTCATTTTGACAGCTAACCACTATATTCGTGGGCAGATGGGTGATGCGGACCGCGGAATCAGTAGTATTCACATGCTGTCCACCCGCGCCGCTGGATCTATATGTATCTATTTTCAGGTCTTTGGCATCTATTTCGACCTCTATGTCATCGTCTATTTCCGGGTAAACAAATACAGAAGCAAATGAGGTCTGACGTTTGCCCTGGGCATTAAAGGGACTAATGCGTACCAGCCGGTGAATGCCGATCTCGCTTTTAAGCTTACCAAAGGCCAGATTTCCGGCAATCTCGACGGTAGCGCTTTTGATCCCAGCCTCTTCTCCAGACAGGCTATCTATTACATTGAAAGTATATCCGCTATCTTCTGCCCAACGCATATACATGCGCATCAGCATCTGAGCCCAATCCTGAGCTTCAGTGCCCCCGGCTCCGGCATGAATGGTAAAGATAGCGTCATTGTGGTCATATTTCTCATTGAGTAAAACTTCTATTTCTGCTTTTTCCACAAAAATACCGATGGGGGCCAAAGCCTGGATGGCTTCTTCAAACAGCTCTTGGGTAAATTCTTCGTCCAAAAAGGTGATATATGTCTCCAGCTCGTCTTTGGTGGCTTCCAGGTGTTCTATATGAGCAATTTCATCTCTGATTTGCGCCATGTTTTTGCTTACCTTGCGGGCTTGGTCCTGATCATTCCAAAAACCGGGCACGTTCATTTCCGCTTCCAAGGTCTTTACATCCTGCTTCTTTTGCTGCAAATCCATCAGTTTGAGTATCTCAGATATCTTATCTATCAAATCATTGGCTTCGTTTTTAAAATCTATATATTCCATGGGCTTTCCTTTCTTAAAACACTTAATGTACAATGCCATACATGAGGTGCTTTTGTCAAGACCAAATATTCAGCGAGCCTTCCCCCGCTTTTGAGACTGTTCAATTCCTCTCCTCAAGTCATGCCACTTTCTTTACACTTTAAGGTGAGTAAGTGGACAAGTCTATTCCAATCTATTCCAATCCGTATTATCCAGGCATAATACCTGCAAAGCTAGAACGGGACGTTATTTTAGATATCAACTTGGGATAGAGGGGCTTAGCTGCTTATTTTGAAAGAGATTCTTTTTCATCCTGCGGATAAACCAGCATTCTTGGACTCTCCTTTCTCATTTGAGAAGCTTGATCACATATCTATCTACCCTTAATCAAGCGTTAATAATTAACGCTTGATTAAGGGTAGATAAAGATATGATCGATGCCCTGTAAAGAGAGAGAAAGGATCAAATACATATAGGATTTGCTATCTAACGTGGCGTGTCACCCTTATAAGTATCCACCCTAAGGAGCTGGTTATAATGCCACAAAAAGATGTAAATAAGATGACGAGTTTGATTCAGAGCCTATTGCCAACATATGGGATAGCGGCAATTGAGC
>JAJBAW010000045.1 GCA_020532545.1 Candidatus Cloacimonadota bacterium
AGTTCTGTGACAAGGTACAATATTGATCCTTACAAAGGGAAATGGCAAGAAGGAAACCAACTTATCATACCCTGTTTAAAAAACGGGGGGATGTGAGCTTGGACCCAATTGTTGACATAAAATGACCCAAATTCATTTCCTGTTTCGAAACTTTCATAGAAGGGGAAGCTGGTGATAGCAGTGTCCCAATCACGTTCATCGATATTGATGTCATCCAGGCTGATGAACCAGGGATCGTGATTGATCCAGCCCTGAATACCGATATAGTAAATACCTGTACTGGGGGGAACGAAAATTCCGGATAAGGATTGGTAATCTCCGTTGCTCAGGCCAGTCTGCTCTATGATGCTTTGATTCATGCCAGCCAGAGTGCCCTGCGTGCCGCATGTGACCTGAATTTTGGCAGCAGAAGTGTCAGTACCGTCTTGACGGGCATGCAGAACGACGGTGTAGAATTTACCGGCAGTCATGTACACAGGCCGTACGAGAGTTGCTTGTCCGTCATGTCTCAAAAAGGCGTTCCAGGTGCCAGTTTTGGGAGCTCTATTGTAGTCTCTGGCAGTCCTGTTTGCCTTCCAGTAAATGCTGGTGTACTGAGGACCGGTGATCTGAGCCCAATTCTTGATATCGGTGGACTGATCAGTATTCTCGACTTCAAATCCTTCATTGAAGGGGAAGTTTGTAATGATGGTATTGGTTGTGTATTGCAAATATACATTGGGGCGTAAGTCTGCGGCAACACCATTGCTGGTGGGGGCTGTGTGATCTTGATTCCAGACCAGATGAGTGCCGGGACGCGAGCTTGCCAGGATTTGGCCACCGTTAGAAACATTACCGGCGCTACCACTTCCACCTCCACCAAAGTTTCTTTCTACCAGGATCATCAGGTGATCGTTCCGGTTCAGATTAAAGATTGTGGAGAAAGTGTAGGCATTCCAGGCGTCGGGCGTGGTACCGGTTCGGGTTCCAGAGTAAACCAGGGTGGCTCCACTGATCATACTGGCCCAGGTGCCATTAACCAAGGTGGGGGTGTTTGTGGTTTTCAGGTATATTTTGGTGGGCACTGACGCTGTTGTAGTAGCGGTGGGTAGCCATCCTACCTGGTCAAGTTTGATGTTCTGCGCATTGGTCATTTCTATACCGATCTCGGCAGCAGTGTATAAGGCAGCGCTGCGTTCGTAACCGTGATAGCTTCCCAGCGGGTAGCGTTGGGGCGCAGTTCCGCTGCCGATCACCATGTTCTCGGCAAACAAACCCAGGAAAAGCGCCAGGATACTGATGAGTAGTAGAATTCTTTTCATACAGGATACTCCTTAATTTTGGCCTATTTTCTTTGATGATTTAAGCTGATTCAGGTCAGGTTCAGGTATCACATTGGGGTCCCAAACAGGGGCATGGTCCAATCCTGGTCCACTGGGCATGCGGCCAGTTTCGGCCATTACTTTGAAGAAGCACTTATTGCCAGGCAGGCTTGTCACTGGGATTGTGGCAAAGGGGGCAGTCACCGTTGTCAACGGAGTATAGGTTCCATAGGGATCCTCACTGCTGTAGATTTTATAACTGACAGCTCCGGTAACCGCAGTCCAGCCCAGGGAAATGTTTGCGCCAATACGACTGATGCTGAGGTTCGAAATGGGAGTACCGCCGGAATCCGTTGCCCCGAGATAGATATTGTCTAATCCCCAGTAGTTTATGGCATCGCTATCCGATCCACTGGCCACGAAACGGATCTTGAAAATGCGGTTGGAAGTATGTGCGGAGACATCGTAGCTATAGTGAGTCCAGTCCAGATTACCACTCAGAGAGCTATAGCTGCCCAGGGTGATCCAAGTGCTGCCATTCCAGATTTCCCATTCCAGCACGCCTACTATAGCGGCGCTCAATCTGCTAAGAAACAGATCAAAGCTGAAATGCATACTGTTCACAGCTCTGGCATCAAAGTCATGGCTGGTTAGTGCGGCGTTGTAGTTATATATCCGTGGAAGATAAGAGAAGTATGCCGAGGGAGCCGGGAGTCCGTCACCTGAGCCGACTTTCCATTTGCCACTGGTTTTGGTCCAGTTGTTTGTCTCAAAATCTCCGCTGCTCCAGTCTTCGGTGAAGGGCAGGGGGTTGTAAGTCCGTTGGGCTACCTTGATGTTGTCGATAAACCAACTGATGAGATGGGAAGGATTTTCACCTGAGGCCACGAAACGGATTTTGAAGACACGGTTTGAGGCGTAGGCGGAGATATCGCAGACATATTCGGTCCTCCACAGTATATCTCCGTCTCCATCCAGAGAGTTGTAGCTGCCTATGGTGTTCCAAGCGTAGCCATTCCAGACTTGCCAGGTCATTTTGCTTTCAGTGGTGACGGCGGTTATTTGCTGAAAAGACAGATCGAAGCTGAGCTGCACTTCGTCTATACCCGTGGCATCGAGCTCAAAGCTGCGCAGGCTGCTGCTGTAGTTTGGCCCGGACCAGATCCCGCTAAATTTTGCGGTGGGAGCAGGATTCCCCGCTTGGGTGTAGATCTCCCAGTCGCTGGTATCCCTGGTCCAGCGCTTAGTCGCGAAGTCGCCACTATCCCAGCCTTCTACAAAGGGCAGAGCGTAGGGAGCTGCGTTCAGAACATTAATGGTGATATCATCGAGGCTGATGTACATTAGCTGGTTCAAGCTGGTGATGTAACCCTGAATACCGATGTAGTAAAGACCGGAAGTAGTGGGAGATAATATTCCGTAGAACCTTTGGTAATCACCATTGATCATGCTCGTGGCAGGGATAATAGTTTCAGTCATGCCGGCGAGGGAGGCCTGGCTGCCGTATTTGGCTCCAATACTGATCTCCTCGGTACCGCTGCTGTTTTGACGGGCATAGAATTCGAGGGAGTAATGCATGCCAGCGGTCAGTTGCACGGGCCTGATCAGAGTGGATTGCCCGCTCCGGTTCAAGGTGGCGTTCCAACTGCCGGTTCTGGGGGCTCTATTGTAGGTGGTATGGGAACTGTTTGCCGTCCAGTATTTGTTTGTGTAATAGGGACCGGCAGCTTGAGTCCAATCCTTGATCGCTGTTGATTGATCAGTATTTCTGGCTTCAAAACCTTCAAAAAAGGGGAAGCTCGTGATGGTGGAACTGAAGGTAAGCAAGACATTGGGACGGATTGATGGGGTACTACCCAAGAGGGCGGGAGGGGAATAATCCTCTTGCCAGGTAACATGCATGCTGGGAACAGAGCTTGAGTAGATTCCGCTTCCTTGCGCACCGCCACCAGTAGTGCCGCTACCGTTTCCGCCATAGTCTCTTTCTACCATGATGATCAGGTTTTGGCCGCTATTCACCTGAAAGCTGCCACCCAGCGCCAGTATATTCCAAGCGTTGGCTGTAAGATTAGTCTGGTTTTGATCGTAAACCAGCGTGGCGCCACTGATCTGATCTTCCCAGGCGCCATTCCTCAGGGTGCTAAAAGTAGTGGATTTCAGGTAGATCTTGGTGGGCACACTCACGCTGGTGCTAATGCTGGGTTTCCATCCTATATAAGTGATCGGGCCGTTTTGCACACCGATCTCGCTGGCGGTATATAGGGCTGCGCTACGTTCGAAACCATAAAAGCTCCCCAAGGGAAAGCGTTGAGTCTCAGTTCCGGTGCCGATTATCACGTCTGCGGCAAAGGCAGACATTGTGAGTGTCAGGATCGTGATGAGTAAGATGAGTCTTTTCATTTTTAATGTTCCTTAGTTTGGGCCTAATCCTTTAGAAGGCTTAGACTGGTTTAGATTTGGGTTAGTTTTTATATTTGGTTGAGATATTAGATTGGGGCTGGAAACGCTTGTGTTGTCCAGTCTTGGTCCACTGGGCATGGGGCCGTTTCCGGCAGTTACCCTATAGAAACGCTTACTATGGACTGCGCCGCCAAGGTTGGTTCCGAGATATTGCGAAGGTATCGAACCCCTTGGGATAAAGGGGCCATTAGGGCTTTGACTATCATAGATGCGGTACCAGGAAGCTCCAGGCACAGCGCTCCAGTCCAAGTTTACACTAGTGCCAATTTTACTGATGACAAGATTTGTCACCTGGCCCAAGCCGGAAGAGGTTGGGCCAAGATAGATATTGTCGATGAGCCACTTGTTTATGTGGAAAGTTTGTTCCCCGCTGGCCAGATAGCGGATCTTGAAGATGCGGTTGGAGGCGTGTGCAGAAACATCGTAGCTGTAGTGGGTCCAGGGTAGATCACCATTTAGAGAGCTGTAGCTACCCAGGGTGATCCAGGTGTTGCCATTCCAGATTTGCCAGCTCATCACGTTTTCTACAGAGTCGTTATCGTTATCCAGGAACAGATCAAAGCTGAACTCTACGCTGCTCATCCCCGTAGCATCGAAATCATGGCTGGTCAGGGCACTGCTGTAGTTTTGTGACTGAGGGCTCCAATCAAAGCTTGCAGAGGGCGTGGGGTATCCTGTGCTGGTGACTACCCAGTTGCTGCTTTCTTTGGTCCACTGATTAGTCGCAAAACTGCCACTGGCCCAGTCTTCGGTGAAGGGAAGCGAGCTGGGAGTAAGATCACTATTTGTGTAGTAAAGCCTCAGATTGGGACGCAGTCCTGGAGTATTATTATTATTGCCAGTGGGAGGATTATTGCTAGCCCACCAGGTAAGATGAGTGTCGTATATTAGGGTCGAGTGGATTCCGGCACCGCCAGAACCCCCACCGGCAGCACTGTCACTTCCGCCTCCACCATAGTTCCTTTCCACCATTACAATCAAGTTTTCGCCCATAGACAGATCAAAGGGACTATCGAGCTGGTACTTATTCCAGGCATTAGCAAATGTGCCGATCTTATTTTGGTTGTAGCAAAGGCTGGCACCACTGATCATACTTGCCCAGGTCTCGTGCTCAAAGTGTTGGCACTGGTGGTTTTCAGATATATCTTGGTAGGCACTGTTGCCGTTGTGGCAATAATGGAATACCAGGCAAGTTCAGAAATGCTAATGCTCTGGGTACCGATCTCAGCAGCAAGATATAAGTCGGCGGTGCGTTCGTAACCATAAAGACTTCCCAGAGGGAAGCGCTTGGTAGATGTTCCGGTGCCTATTGTCTTGTTTAGGGCAAACGCAGCCAGAGAAGGCGCCAGGATAACGATGAGTAGTATAAGCTTTTTCATACAGAATGTTCCTCTTTTTTAGATATATATATATTTATTGAAAGACTTGTGATTTTAAGAGTGTGGAAATGTGGCGACAGCAAAACAGAGCCCGCCTCGTCAGAGCCGCAGTAAGCAAGCCCTAAAGTCATATTATACAGAAAGTAACCGTAATTACTGCAGTAATGTCCTTGTTTCAAAATAACTCCTTTGGTTTTGGCCGCGGGCGCTGAATATGCCCATGTTGCGAGCCATTTACCAGTTCCATATCCAAAACTTCACCAAGTGCTAAATATATATGAAGTTAATACTTTATTAGCATCCAAGGAAGCTCTTATTTTATTATTAGCAACTTATATGAGAAGCGGGTGGAGTGTCAAGCTCAAAATGATCAAGCATTAGCCGTCTGTAGCGCTGTCTTTAGACGGCGATCACAACTTTATCTGTTGCGAAATCTGCAAGATCTGCTTTTGAAAGAATACTTTGCAGCTTGGACACGCACCGTCTGAAGACAGTGCTACGGCCGGCTAAAGCCAGCGTTACGAAGCGTTTCTCTGGAACTATTATAGCTCATGCTTGGCGAGGCAATTTATCAAAGGTTCAGAATTTGTTTGCCAGCAAAAGTACTTTAGATTATACTATCATAAAGAAGCGAAAACAAAAAAGGAGAAATATATGGAAAATCAAGGTATGCCTCTTCTGGGCGACAAATTCCCAGAACTCATCGTTCAAACCACCCGTGGCAAAATGACTTTGCCCAATGACATGAAAGGAAAATGGTTTGTCCTCTTCAGCCATCCGGCTGATTTCACCCCGGTCTGTACTACAGAATTTGTAGCTTTTCAAAATCTCTATGAAGAGTTTAGAAAGCTAAATTGCGAGCTCATCGGCATGAGTGTGGATCAGGTCTTTTCTCATATCAAATGGGAAGAGTGGATTCATGAAAACCTCGGTGTGAAGATCGAATTCCCCATCATCGCTGATACCGGTGCTGTGGCAAACCGCTTGGGTCTCATTCACCCCGGCAAAGATTCAAATACAGTGCGTGCAGTCTTTATCGTGGACGACAAAGGCCTCATTCGCATCATCCTTTATTACCCTCAGGAATTGGGACGCAATATGCAAGAGATCCTGCGGGCTGTGAAAGGCATGCAATTCAGCGATAAAAACGCTTGCGCGATGCCTGCTGATTGGCCGAACAACGGCATTATCAAAGACCACGTGATCGTGCCTCCGCCCAAAGACATTGCAGGTGCGGAAGATCGCAAAGCAAGAGCCAAAGCCGGCGAATACGAATGCTATGACTGGTGGTTCTGCCATCGCAAAGCCTGATATCAGGCTACTTAGTCTTATCGAACGCTTCCTGTGGGAGGCGTTCTTTTTTGGTTTAAAAGATAATGGTCACACGGATCTTGCGGATTACACGGATTCACGCGGATCAGGTATTTGGTTTAATGAACTGTGTATAGAGACAGGTGAAATCCGTGTTAATCCGCCTCATCCGGTTAATCCATGTAACTGTTGCCTGTGTTTGCAGGCATTCTCTCATTTTTATATGGGCAGTACTGGGTGCTGTAGTTTATTGAAATAGTCACACGGATGGGGCGGATTTTACGGATCAACACGGATCAGAAACTAAGAGTATAAGCTCGGAAAACTGAATTGTCGAAACAAGAGGTGGGTTATCTTAGACTTGTCTGAAATAATCCGCGTCAATCCGTTTCATCCGAACAATCCGTGTAACCATTAATTTTTGGGGGGATCCCTGTATTGCCTGTGTTTGAGCTTGACACATTTGCGCCAAAATGTAGAAGTGAAACAGAACCTTGGAATCAATCCCAGGCCCGCTAAAGGAGAATCCTCAAGATGAAGAAAGACCTGTTATATATATTGCTGCTGGCGCTAATGCTCTGTCTGTGCACACAGATCAGTGCCGAGGCGCGCGTAGGCAGCAGAACCTTTTCAGAAAAAGAACTATCAGAAGGCTTTGCTGCTTATCTGGAGTATCGGAACATCGCTATAGAGCTCAGCCCGGCAGATTCTCTGGCCTTGTACGGGAGCTTCTTTGATGAGCTCATCGCCATGTACATTTACGATCAAGCGCTGATTGATTACAGCATTCACGTTAGTCCCAAGGAAATAGAAGACGAGATCAAGGCAAATCCACCTCAGGGCGTGAGGCAGATTCCGGATCTCATGACAAATGGCGTTTTTGACCAGAAGAAATATGAAAAGGCTTTGAGAGAGCGCCCGCAATTTAAACAGGACATCATCAGCTACAACCGTGATATCTATGGCTATCAAAAGCTTTTGCAGGGCATTCGCAGTGAAGCCAGCATCGATTCTCTGGTGGTCAAACGCGAGTGGCAGGCCCAGGCAGTACATAGCGAGGCCGAGATCATCTATTTTGATTTCAATAAGCTGCAGGATATCAATGCCTCCGATGAGGAAGTGCAGGAATATTATGAAGCGATCAAGCAGACAGAATATCGCCGCGAGCACGGTCGCAGCCTCTTCTTCGTGCGTTTTGCTTCCGGCTCTGAACGGGCCAATGCCCATAGATTGGATGAGATTGCGGCCCAGAGAGAGCAGCTTTACAAGATCGCTAAAATCAAGGGTCTGGCGGCCGCAGCTCTGGAACTGGATCTGCCTCTGCAGGAAAGCCAGTTCTTTTCTGCCACAGACGAAATCATCCGAGGGCTGGGACGCTCCAAATATCTGGTAGAGCAAAGCTTTGCCAATCCTCCCGGCACCCTGCTGGAGCCTTACGAGACTCCCATGCGGGATTTCTACATCTGCGAAGTCGGGCAGAGTGTCCCCGAATACTATATCCCCTTCGAAGTAGAAAGTGCCCTTTTGAAGCTCCGGCTGCGCTCGCAGAAACGTCAGGCAGCCATGCAGGAGATCGTGCAGAGTTTCATCCGCCGTCACAAATCCCCAGAATATCTCAAAGCTGCCAGGGATGAAGGGCTTACGGTGATTCACGCAGAGGATGTCAAGCTGGATAGCATGATCAAAGGTCTGGGCAGCATCGAATCTCTGAACCGGGCGATTTTGACTACCCCGGAAGGCGAATATACCCCTCTGATCGAAGAGAATGGCTTTTATTATTTGGCCAAAGTGGTCGCCCATCACAGACGCGACGAAAAGGATTGGCTTTTGCAGAGAGCCCAGGTGCTGGCCAAAGCCCGGCAGATAGCTGAGGATCAACATCTGGATGAGTGGTACAAACAGCGCAAGTCCAAAATCGAGATAGAGTACCCCAAGGGTCTGTGAGCATCCGCAGATTTTATCCCCAACATTATGCTTGCATCAATCAGGCAGGAACACAGGCCAGGGCGTGCTTTCCCCCCGGACTTGGCTTTAACGTGCTTTCCACTCGAGATGACTTGGGAACTCGAGTCAGCTCGAGTCCAAGGCCCGCCAAAGCCAAGTTTAAATATGCGGCAAGAGCCCAGCTTTTTACCGGCTGCATTGTATGGAAGGCAGCAATGAAAACATGTATTAATCCGCTCCCTGAACAGGGGGGCTAAAAAAAAGGCTTTACTAAAAAGCCGACTTCACAAACTTAGTTAAGATACCGTATAAGTGGAGGTAATATGCTTCATCAACTCAAGCATAATTTGCTCATTATAGTACTGCTCGCACTCCTTGGAAGTCTCTGGGGCGCAGGTGAAACCATATATGAAATCCGTGTGGAAGGCACACAAAACATTGCTGACGAACTCGTCACCTCGGCCATGAGCCTGAAGGTGGGCGACCCTGTGCAGGCAGAAAGTATCTCGCGTTCGATCAAGAACCTATATCGGATGGGAGTATTTTCGGATATCAAAATCGAATCCGAGCCCTATCGCACCGGAGTGAATCTCATCGTTACAGTATCTGAGAATCCCATAGTCAGCTCTGTTACCTATCAAGGCTTTAAGGCGATCAAGAAAGAAAAGCTGGAAGAGCTGATCGGCCTGCGCATTGGTTCATATTGGAGCGGCAGCCTGAAGGCTCAGGTCACCACAAAACTGAAGGCGGAATATGCCAGCAAAGGTTTTGGCAATGCAGAGATCGAGATTTTGGAGCAAACCTTACCCAAAAACCAGGTAGCGCTTACGCTGCATGTGACGGAAGGAAACCGCGTCACGCTCAAAGATATCACCTTCATCGGTAATGAGAATTTTGAAGACAAAACGCTCATCCGCAGGATGAAGACGAAGCCTTCCAGTTTCCTGCGCTCAGGACGATTTGAGCAGGAAAAGTTTGATGGAGATCTGGTGGCTCTGAAGGATTTTTACAAGAAAAACGGCTACATCGATGTCATCATCGGGCCTTATGAATTGCAACAAGTATCAGACCGCCATCATGAACTCTCGATCAACATTAGCGAAGGCATCAAATACATCTTTGGTGAAATCACGATCACGGGAAATGAGCATTTTACCTCTGAAAAAATCATGGAAGCCTTTACCTTCAGGGCGGGCGATGTCTTTGACCAGGAAAAGTTTGACAAACAGATGGCCCGGGTTTACTCTATATATTTTGATGAAGGCTATATCTATACCGATATCAAGAATGAATTTGTAAAAGCCGGCGAAACGCTGAACGTAAATATGGTGATCGTGGAGAATGTGCGGGCGCAGATCCGCCAAATCCAGATCACAGGTAATCGCCGTACCAAAGAAAAAGTGATCAGACGCCAATTGGAGATCGCTCCCGGTGATTATTACCGTCAATCCCAGGTAATCAGGAGTCAGCAAAACATCTATAATCTGGGCTTTATCGAGCCGGATATCCGCTTGGATTATGAGCGGATCAACGCCAATGGCGATATCGATCTACAGATCGATGTGACGGACAAACCCAGCGGTGTGGCCAATGGTGGCCTCGGATACAACTCCCAGGATAAGTTCGTGGGGCAGCTCTCGCTTTCCCAGAACAATCTCTTTGGCAACAACTGGAGCAGCGGCATCACCTGGAATTTTGGTGGCAGCACGCAGAATTTTGAGCTGAGCTTTACGAATCCCAATCTCTACGACAGCGATGTGCTGCTGGGTACAAACCTTTATTATACGAAGAAAAACTGGAGTTCGTTTTACTACGAAATCTATACCAGAGGCGGCGCTGTGAGACTGGGTCAATCCATTCCCTGGGTGGACCGCAGCCGGGCCTCGGTGGGTTACTCCTTTTATAGCAAGAAATACAACATCACCAATAGAACCGCCATCTTCGCGGACAGCCTGGCCAATGCCACTCTCATCGAGCTGGATCAATTGGACTGGCGCTACACTTCGGCGGTGAATTTCACCCTGAGCCGGGATACCAGAGACAACGTCTTCTTCCCTACCAAAGGCTCTCAGATCACGCTTTATTCTGAAGTCGCCGGTGGACCTTTGATGGGGGATTTTGATTACTTCAAACAAATCGCCCAGGTGAACTGGTATGCAGAAGCCTGGAAAAAGCTGACCTTCAGAACGAAATGGCGCTTTTCCTACATCACGCCTTATGGCAATTCGGAAGATGCCCCGCCAGATGAGAAATTCTATCTGGGTGGCACCGGTGCAGATGGCATCAGAGGCTATCCAGACCGCTCCATCGGGCCGGCTGGAGGTGGAACCCGGGCCATCATCTTCTCCACAGAATTGGGTTATCCCATCGCTGGAGATCAGGTGATCGGTGTGGGCTTCTTCGACGCTGGCGATAGCTACAACAAGCTGCGGGACTTTAACTTCATGAAGTTCAAAAAGGGTGTGGGCGCAGGAATACGCATCCGCAGTCCTTTTGGACTTATCGGTTTTGACTATGCTTACAGCGTGGCAGACCGCTCTTGGGAACCGCATCTACAATTTGGAACGACCTTTTAAATATGAAATATAAACACCTTTTCGGTCCCATTCTCTCGCGGAGATTGGGACTTTCTTTGGGACTGGACCTCGTGCCCTACAAGTATTGCCCGCTGAATTGCGTATATTGTGAGGTGCAGAATACTACAAATCTGCAGACCACGCGCGAGGCCTTCTTCCCTGTGCAGGAGATTCTGGCTGAGCTGGATAGTTTTTTGCAGGATCGGCCGCATCTGGATTATATCACCTTCTCCGGAGCAGGAGAGCCCACCCTGAATAGCTCCATCAGTGAGATTATTTCCTATATCAAAAAGCACTATCCGGAGTATAAGCTGGCCCTGCTCACCAATGCTGTGCTGCTGAACGACGAAGAGGTTCTGGCAGAAATCCTGCCTTGTGATGTGATTTTGCCCTCGCTGGATGCAGCCAGCCAAGAGGTTTATGAGAAGGTAAACCGTCCTCAGGCCGGGCTTTTGGTGAGCGATCAGATCGCGGGTTTGGTGAAGCTGAGAAAGCGTTATGCCGGACCAATCTGGCTGGAAGTTTTCATCGTGCCGGATATCACAGATACACCTGAAGAGCTAAAGCTTTTGCGCGCTGCCATCAAAGATATTGCGCCGGATCTGGTGCAGCTAAATTCGCTGGACCGCCCCGGAGCGGAAGAATGGGTGAAAGCCGCCAGTACCCAGCGCCTCAAAGAGATCAAGATTTATATGGCCCAAGAGCTGACGATGCCCATCGAGATTATCGCCAAGATCGTGGCTCCCACCGAGGGTAAGGCTCCCGATGAAGAGATCGTGAACCTGATCAGCGGAACCCTCACCCGCAGAGAATCTACCGCGGAAGACCTGGCTTTTATGCTGGATATTCACATCAATGAGATATCGAATATCCTCCGAGAATTGAACGCGGAAGGCGTCTTGCTGACCGCCAGAAAACCCCGTGGAGTATGTTACTCATGGAAGTCTTAATACATAGCACTGCGATCGTTACAGCCGCTGGCTCAGGACAAAGAATGGGCGGCGAGATCAAAAAGCAATTTCGCATGCTGGATGGCATCCCCATCCTGATCCGCACCCTGAGCACCTTCTTCAGCTCGCCTTATATTTCCAATATCATCGTTACCGCTCCGGAAGAAGATCTGGAGTACTGCGAAAGCCTGATCCTGCAATTCTTTGAACCGGCACCGAAACCCTTTTTGGTGATGGCTGGTGGCATGGAAAGGCAGGATAGTGTCTTTGGCGCTTTGCAAGAGTGTCCTCCGGATACCGATCTCGTCTTTGTGCACGATGCCGTGAGACCTTTTATCAGCCTGGATCTGATCGAAGAACTGCATCAGATTGCCAGCAAGGAAAAGGCCGTGGTGCCCGCTGCCCGCCTCAAAAACACCATCAAACAAGTCACCGGAATGTACCTCAGCCAGACCCTGGTGCGGGATCGTCTGGTGCAGGTTTTTACCCCCCAGGTATTTCAATATAAACTATTAAAAGAAAGCTATATAAAAGCTTACAATGACGGCTATATCAGTACCGACGACGCGGCTCTGGTGGAGCACTACGGAGCCAAAGTCCGCTATCATCTCACCAGTGATCTGAATATCAAGATCACCGATGAATGGGACCTCACCCTGGCCCACCTCATCATCGAAAAAAACATCTTAATATAAAGAGGTATAAAATGTTACACAGTATCTTGAGAACTATTTCCAAATTGAATTTGCGCATTCCGATCATCGTCCCTACTTTGGGCTGCGGAGTCTTAGGCATGGCCTTGCCCAAGGTCTCACTTGATCTGGGAAAATACGCATCCAAACTGCTAAAAGCTTTGGAATATAGGGGATACGATAGCACCGGCGCCGCTTTTTTGGGGGATGACATAGATAAGATCGTCCTGCTCAAAGACGTGGGCGCTCCTTCCACCCTGGTCAAAACCCTGGGCATCGAAAAGCAAAGCGGTAAGATTTTTTGCGGACAGGTGCGCTGGGCTACCTTCGGCTCTGTAAGCAAAGCCAACGCCCAACCCCATGAAGTGAAATGCAAACGGCATCTCTTTGGCGCGCATAATGGTAACATCACAAACACGCGCGAACTGAAGATCTTCCTCACCAAAGAAGGACACACTGTGGTTTCCGACAACGATGGCGAAATGCTGGTGCACATGGTGGAACACTATTTTGATATCGAGCTGGATAAACTCAATGGGGACAACGATCCCTCTACCCGCAAAGCCTGTATGCGGCGCGCCATCACTGCCACAGCCGAACAGATGGAGGGCTCTTATGCCGCGGTGATAGTGGATCCCGAGACCCAGACCTCCTGGGCCATCAAAGCGGGCTCCAGTCTTTACTTTGGCGTGGGGGATGTGGATGGCATGCCCTTCTCACTGACCTCCAGCGATCTTACTGCAGTGTTGAGATTTACCAAACTTCTGGTGAACCTCAGAGAAGGCGAATTTATAGAATACACTTCAGATTATTACCAGGTCTATGCGCTCAGGAATCTCAAGTTTAAACGTCTGGGACAAAAAGACGAGACTTACGCCCTGGGCGAAAAGATCCCTACCCGGGCAGTACACTCCAAGCTCAGAGCGGAAGATGTGGAATTGCTGCCTGATTTTGAATACTTTATGGAGCAAGAAATCTATGCCCAGAGCGAATCCACCGGTAAGCTGATCAAGCTTTTCCAAGGGGGCTCAAACTCCGGTAAGAGCATGACCAAGGCCATCGAAGAAGCCGCTGTGACCCAGTATCTCACGCAGAGCATGCTGGAAATTGCCGGCACTCCTTTGCTGGAAGACAAACAGAGACGCTTTGACGAACTCTGCGAATCCAGCGAAGTGGAGACCTTCATCGCCCAGGCCCAAAAGAGCTATAGCGTGATCTTCGATGCGGCAGTGAAAGAGGACTTCGACAAAAAGTATTTCTTCTCAAATGAGAAGAACCTCTTTATCGAACTGCTGGGACCGGAATTTGACCGCAAACGTCTCATCGTAGCCAAGGCCCTGGATAGCATCTCCGAAGCTGTGGATGTTACCGAATTCGAGCACAGCGTGAAAGACTTTGTGGATCTGGTGAAAAACACCGTCCAAAACCAGCGGAATGCCTATTCGATCGCCTGTGGCACCTCATTTCATGCCACCAAGATCGCCTCGCTATTCTTCAATGAAATAGCGCAGGTGGAAATGATCCCCATCCTCCCCGGTGATTTCAGAGGGGAATATTCAAACTGCATCAAGGACAACGATCTCATCATCGGAGTCTCCCAAAGCGGAGAAACCAAGGATCTGATCGATATCTTCAACGACATAGATTACAAAGAACTGGCTGTGAGCAAAGTGGTGCTGGTGAATAACATGAATAGTACTCTGGGACAGGAAAAGAGCGATGTGGCCATCCCTATTCACTGTGGTCCGGAGATTGCCGTGCCCGCCACCAAAAGCTTTATGAATCAGATTACCCTCTTTTACTATCTGGCCATCAGAGTGGCGGATATGAAGCTCAATGAACTGGGCGATAGCCTGAGTCCTGAAGAGCGCAGCGAAGCCAGAACCAAGCTGCAACGCCGTTATAAATCCCTCTCGGATATACCGATGCTGCTCAAAGAAACGGTGCTGAAGACCGACGATATGATCGACAACATGGCAGGCAAGATCTATATGGAGCCCTCCATGCACATCCTGGCTACCAAGATCAGCGGTGTGGCCATGGAAGGCGCACTCAAGATCCGCGAGACCGTGCTCAATCACTCTGAAGGCAAGGAAGCCAGCGAATTTAAACACGGGCCCAATACCATCCTGGGGAAAAACACCGTCTTCGGCGTGAAACACGTACGCAGCTTTGTGCGTGCCTTCAGTAAGATGATCGACGAGATCGATGAACAAGCTGAGGCCCAGGAGATTCCCCAGACCGAACGCAAGGACATCATCAAGGCGATGGCGGACTATCTCTTTACCCACAACACCCCCTTTAACCTCTCTGCAGAAGGCACTCGCGTCTTCAATAGCGCCGTGAAAGACAAGGATTTCTTTGAGCCCTTGTATCGCAATTATCCGCTGATCTATGTGACCGGACCGGATAAGCGGGATGTGAATCTCACTATCTCGCAGATCAATACGCACAAGATCCGCGGTGCCGATACCTATGTGATCGCCGAAGAAGACGAGAATCTGTATAAGAACGCCTCTCTGAACCCCAAAGAAGGCTCTTACTATGGCTGGGGCTACATCATGCTGCCCAAAACCGGAGATAGCCTGATGACCTGTTTTTCGGCCACGATCGTGCTGCAACTCTTGGCACTCAGAATGAGCATCCGCAAGATGAACAAGCTGGACCTGCTGGGAGTGATAGACCACGGCGTGCACCCAGATGTGCCCAAAAACGTTTCCAAATCAATCACGGTGGACTAAGGCTATGCGTATTGGATTTGGTTACGACGTGCACCGGCTGGTTCCGGGACGCAAGCTTGTCCTGGGTGGAGTCACGATTCCTTTTGAAACCGGCCTTTTGGGTCATTCCGACGCCGATGTTTTGATCCATAGCGTCTGTGATGCGCTCTTTGGGGCACTGGCTTTGGGCGATCTCGGCACTCATTTTGCAGATACTGATCCTGACTTCAAAGATATTGATTCACGGATCCTGCTCAGGAATTGCTATGATCTGGTGCTAAAGCAAGGCTACCTGCTGGCAAACCTGGACGCCACTATCTGTGCTGCCGCTCCCAAGCTTAGCCCTCATATTCCGGCCATGCGCGAGATTCTGGCAGAAGATCTGGATTCTGATCTGGCGAAGATATCTATCAAAGCCACTACCGAAGAAGGCATGGGTGTTTCGGGTTGCGGGGAGGGCATGAGCGCTACGGTAGTAGTCTTGATCATGCCAAAGCCATGAAAGCCATAGCTGTAATCGGATATCATCACACCGGGAAAACCTCCATGGTGGTCGCCCTGGTGAAAGCGCTTTCTGCCAGAGGCCTCAGGGTGGCTACGATCAAGGATATTCATAGTGAAAAGTACCGTGCGGATACGGAAGGCAAAAACACTGCTCTGCACATTGCTGCGGGGAGTGTACAGACCTTTGCCCGCGGTTTGTATGATAGTGCCATGATCTACCCCCGACCTTTATCCTTGCAGGAAATCTTGCCTCACATTGAGGCGGATTTTCTGATAGTAGAAGGCATGAAAGACTCCGCTTTGCCCAAGATAGTCTGCGCTGCCAATACCGCTGAACTGGATGAACTCGTGGACGACAGCACCATTGCCATCGGAGGCTTAATCTCCGAGGATCTGAAACACTATGATGGCCTGGATATCTTCAATGCCCAGCGCAATGCCGAGCGGATTTGCCAATTGGTGCTGGACAAAAGCTTTCGCATCCTGCCCATGGCCTTGCCCGAATGCTGCAGCAGGTGCGGCAGTAGCTGCTATCAGATGGCCCAGGACATCGTTCAGGGACGTCGCAGCCGCGATGAATGTGTGATGGACGCCAGCCAAAGCATCACTCTGGAAGTTGCCGGACAGCAGGTTTCGATCGTGCCCTTTGTGCAGGACATCTTGCAAGACACCATTATGGCCGTGCTGGGGAACCTGAAAGACACCGATATCAGCAAGGAAATCAAGATTCACATCCGGCCATGACACTCTCTGAATACTTTTGTGAACGTGACCCCATTGCCTTTCCCTTGTGGCAAAAGGCTGTGGTAGGCATTGCCGGAGCGGGAGGATTGGGCTCAAACGTGGCTATGCTTTTGGCCAGAGCGGGCATCGGTAAACTGATCATCAGCGATTTTGACATCGTGTCTCTTTCCAATCTGGGTCGTCAGGCCTTCAATCTGGATCAGGTGGGCCTGCCCAAAGTAGAAGCCTTAGCGCAGAATATCCGCAAGGTAAATCCCTTTATCGAACTGGAAATACACAAGCTCTGTCTGGATGCAGACAATATTCAGGAGCTTTTTCAGGAAGTGGATATCATGATCGAGGCTTTTGATACAGCGAGCGCCAAAACCATGCTGATTGAGTGTTTTAGCCAGCACTTTCCGGATACAGATCTCATCTGTGCTTCCGGCCTGGCCGGCTATGGCAAAAGCGAAGAGATCAGGATAGTGCGTGCCGGCAAACTCTTTGTGGTGGGCGACCAATGCTCACAGCTTAGCCCCGGCATTTCACCCATTTCCGCACGCATAATGATCGTAGCTGCGATGCAGGCAAATCTGGCCTTAGAGAGGATTGTATGGAAAAACAGCTAACGATAAACGGACACATCCGGCCCTGGACGGAAGGCATGACGGTTCAGGATGCTCTGGACCTGATGAACTATACTTTCATCATGTTAGTGGTCAAAATCAATGGCGAGGTGGTCTTGCGGGCAGATTACGGCAGCACCACCATTCCCAATGGGGCAGAGCTGCTGGTGATTCATCTGATCAGCGGAGGTTGAGCAGCTTGTGCAGTTGCAAGCCGAGCCTCACCTTCAGGCCGTCTTCCAATAGCCAGGAAGCCAGGATCTCCGGTGGAAGCAGGCTCGACACAGGAGAGAAGTAAATCGTCCTCTCAGTGAGCTTATGAGTCTGCAGGAAATCCCGCGCAAAGACATAATCCACATAACTTGTAAGCACAAACTTCAATTCATCATGCGGCTGCAGACACTTTAGATTGGGTAGCATAAAGCTATCTGAGACATTGCTGCCGGGACACTTGACATCCACGATCTTGATCACATCTTCCGGAATCCCTTCCAGAAACAACGAACCATTGGTCTCAATCAACACCGTATAGCCTTCTTCCAAAAGCATTTGCATCAGAGGGATGCTGTTGTCCTGCCACAGGGGTTCGCCACCGGTGAGTTCCACCAGTTTGGCGGGGTATTTGGCGATTTCACTAAGGATGCTGGCAAAATCCATCTTTGTGCCGCTCTCATAGGAGTAGGCCGTATCGCAATAGCTACAACGCAGATTGCAGCCGGAGAGCCGGATGAAGATGCAAGGCATGCCCATATAGCTGGATTCCCCCTGCAGGCTGTAAAAGATCTCACATACATCAAGATAATTCATGTGCATCCTGGGTGCCTAAAAGGGTAAAAATGGAAAGTCTTTGTGATAGCCCAGAGCGGCATCGATCTGGTCGTTGATCTCCATGGGGTCACCGATCACGAATTTCTCTCTGTTTCCAGTTCTGAAGATGGTGTATTCGGCCTCTGCATCCGGAAAGAGATCCAGGAGCCAACTATCACCATAGCGGGGGATGCCATTCACCAGCAGAAGCTGGATCGATTTCATTTCCAGTTCCATGAGGTTTTCAAAGGGATCTTTCTCAATCTGGTCTATCAGGAGCAGGTTTTGGGTATTTTCCGGATCCAGAGCTCCATAACGCTTTGGCAGTTGCAGAGCCTTCACCGCATTTTGGGTAACCATGCGATACAGTTCTGAGGCCGGTATATCCGGGTAATGCTGGCGGATTGTGGCAAATTCATCAATTAGATTCACCCCTCCACTCATGGTGGAATCTGTGCCGATCACTATATTGGTCTTATATTTCAGCACAGCGTCGATATCCAGGGTCTTGCCGATGAGATAGTAATTTGAACTGGGGCACCAACATATGCTCGCACCCACTTGGGCCATCTCTGCAATTTCCTGAGGGGTAAAAGCGATGCCATGAACCAAAAGCGCATTGCTTTTCAGCATTCCTTGTTCTCTGAATTGGGCAAATTCTCCCTTGGTGATATCGTCTATGCCTTCACCCAAGTGGATTACAAAGGGCATTTTACCGTTGCTTTTCTCCATTTCTTCTTCAGGGCTATCTCCGCCCCACCAATTTCCCATGGTGATGGAATGGCATTGGCGATAGAGCCGGGGCACGATAATGGGCATGGCGTCATAATATTCACCTTTTTGGATAGGGGCATGATCGTGCACAGTGCCACAGCCGGAAAAGAGATTCTTATAAGCTCCCAAACGCGCCATAGACAGGGCTGTGGGCACCAGAAGATCGAAAGAGCCATCATTCAACCAAAACTTGCTGCGTTCGTGAAAGCTGAAGGAATTCTTCATATCTTCCACCCAAATATGTGAATTCGGGTAAGGACGATGGTCTCCTGCGCGCGGCACCCAATTTCCCACCAGATGATCGTGAGAATTGATCAGGGGAATATAGGCCACACTGCGGGGAATGTCGATGATCTGTTCTTCCGCATTATTCAGATCAATATTTAGTTCCTGCCCTTCTCGAACCTCATCGGGAGTGATCACGCTGAGGCTGGCAATTATTTTCATGCTCTTACTTCTTTGATCCTCTTTATCAGTTTTGGCACCAGCTCAAACAAATCTCCCACTATGCCCAAATCTGCTACTTTGAAGATGGGCGCATCAGGATCCTTATTGATTGCCACAATGTAATCTGCAGAGCTCATGCCAGCCAAATGCTGGATTGCTCCGGAGATTCCTACTGCAATATAGATGCTGGGCTTCACAGTCTTTCCAGTCTGCCCTACTTGGTGAGAATAGGCAATCCAATCCGAATCCACCGCGGCCCGGGAAGCTCCCATAGCTCCGTCCAAAGCCTCGGCCAGTTCTTCGATCATGACGAAGTTCTTCGCATCTTTGATTCCGCGTCCGCCGGAGACGATCACATTGGCATCGGTGATATTGATCAGATTGGTCTTTTCTTTTTCAAAGGATATATAGCGGGTCTGGTCTTCTTCCAGTTCAAAATTGTATTCTTCACGGATGATGGTTCCCATGCGGGAATCGTCCCGGGCCAGAGGGTTCATCACTTTGTGACGCACCGTCGCCATCTGAGGACGGTGATTGGCAGTGAGGATGGTGGCCATGATATTCCCGCCAAAGGCAGGACGGGTCTGCATCAGATTTCCGGTTTCTTCTTCGATGCTGAGGCCGGTGCAATCCGCAGTGAGACCTGTATTTAGCTTGATCGCCACACGGGGAATGAAGCTGCGTCCGATCACTGTGGCACCGGTCAGGATGATTGCCGGGCGATATTTCTGCGCCAGATAGACCAGCGCTTCGCTATAGCGTTCATCACGGAAGTTTTTCAGAGCAGGGTCATCGATCACAAAGACCTGATCTGCTCCATAAAAGATGAGTTCTTCGGCCATACCGTTCAGTTCATTGCCAAAAAGCACGGCGCTGAGTTCGCAAGATAGCTGATCCGCCAGCTCGCGTCCTTTGCCCAAAAGCTCGTAGGAAACACCGGCTATCACTCCCTCACGCTGCTCCACAAAAACCCAAATACCATCGTACTCGGATTTGTTTATATGCTGAACGCTTTTCTTGCGAATCAGGATGGCGTCGAAGGGACAGGCCTGCACACAGGCTCCGCACAAGACGCATTTGTCTATATCAATCACGGCGAGTTTGTCCACCACGGTGATCGCGTCATAAGCACAGGCTTTCAGACACTTACCGCAACCGACACACTTTTCAAAAATAACTTCGATCATTTATTATCTCCTGAGTAATATAATATTAGCAGGGCCTGTCTTGTCAAGCTGATTTTGCAAAGACTTGATTTTGAAGGGGAAAATAGATGCTTTGAGGGGCTTTATATAGTAGAAATTCGGGCGAGAAAGCGGCTGGTCAGCGTAGCTTTTGCATGATTTATCTGCCATTTTATGCCGAACAATCGCACTATACTCTGCGCAGATGACAAACAGCAAAACATTTGACTTTGGCAGAAGCTCGTAATTGCTTATTTTATCTTAAGAAGATAGGGGGAGAAACTTATGAAAGCGCATTATATCCATCCTTACAAAGCGTATTTTCCACATCAGGCCCGTGGGATAATCATCGGCACCGCGCCTGCACATCGTTTCTGCGTTCGCGAAGAGCTCAAACTTCTGGAAGGTGATATCGATTTCTTTTATGGCAGCTTCCACAATAGGTTTTGGCCTGTCCTGAAAAGGGTCTTTGAGCCCGAAAGCTTTAGCTGGCTGAAAACTACGCGGCAATGCCGGGACTTTCTGGCGCGGCACAATCTAGCCATAGGCGATACCATTGCCGAGTTTCACCGCGAGGTGCACTATGCTGGAGATGAAAATCTGCAGATGCTGACAGTCAACAAATCCTTGATCCGTCGTCTTGCTCAGAATGAACAAATCGCTTACGCCTTCTTTAGCAGCCATGAGGCTTTTCGTCTGTTTCGCAAAGCTATCCGCCAGGAGCTCTTGTATATTATCGAAGCTTTTGCGGGCAACGAAATGCCCGGGGTCAAGCCCAAGGATATTCTAACCATGAAGCTCTATGACGAGGCCGGACATGAATACAATAAGATCACTCTGATCATACTGCGGTCGCCCTCTCCGCGCGGCGTGGATGATTCGGCTCTGCTGGAAGATTATCAGAGGAAATTCGCAGCCTTTATCGATCTTGAGAGGACTGAGCCTCGGCTCTTGCCGGAGACTTTAGTTCACGATTAACATGCCTTCGACTCGAGATGACTCGAAATCCTGAGTCAACTCGAGTCGAAAATGCGTTAGAAACAAGTCAAAGGCTCAGGGAATCTGCCGGAACGGCTACTGCTGGATTGTAGACGTCCCCGTCTACAGAGCACGGGACCTGCTCACTTTGTTCCCCTTCTTCAGGATTCGCAGCCTTGTTTTCAAGACCTGCGATCTTGTTCGACACGAGACGTGTCGAATCCAGCAGGCGGAACGTTTCAATCACAGCAAGTGGTACTCAGAGGAATCTGCCGGAACGGCTACTGCTGGATTGTAGACGTCCCCGTCTACAGAGCACGGGACCTGCTCACTTTGTTCCCTTTCTTCAGGATTCGCAGCCTTGTTTTCAAGACCTGCGGTCTTGTTCGACACGAGACGTGTCGAATCCAGCAG
>JAJBAW010000028.1 GCA_020532545.1 Candidatus Cloacimonadota bacterium
CTGGATTGTAGACGTCCCCGTCTACAGAGCACGGGACCTGCTCACTTTGTTCCCTTTCTTCAGGATTCGCAGCCTTGTTTTCAAGACCTGCGGTCTTGTTCGACACGAGACGTGTCGAATCCAGCAGGCGGAACGTTTCAATCACAGCAAGTGGTACTCAGAGGAATCTGCCGGAACGGCTACTGCTGGATTGTAGACGTCCCCGTCTACAGAGCACGGGACCTGCTCACTTTGTTCCCTTTCTTCAGGATTCGCAGCCTTGTTTTCAAGACCTGCGGTCTTGTTCGACACGAGACGTGTCGAATCCAGCAGAAGAGATGCGGCGATCCCGGTAGAAGTGTCGAATCCAGCAGGCGAAGCGCGGCAATTCCAGCAGACACAGCAAAGCCAGCAGGCGAGGCTGATCAAATACGGTACGGCAACAAAGATATTTTCACCAATGCCACAAAAAAGCCCCGGACGAACCGGGGCATGATATAGGCATGAGTTTTTATTAGCTTTAATTGAATCCTTGGGAGATAGCTTCACCGAGGTCAAAGATAGGCAGGTAGATCACAATAATGATGGTACCCACGACCAAGGCCATAATCACGATCAATAAAGGTTCAATCAGTGAGGTGAGGCGATCGATCACGCTATCCACGAGCTTCTCATAGAATTGTGCGGCTTTGCCCAGCAATTTGTCCATATCACCGGTTTCTTCACCGGTAGACAGCATTTGCAGGAGTGTGGAGGGGAAATGGCCGGTTCTACGGAAGGCATTTGCCACACCATAGCCTTCTTTTACCAGGACGCGTGCGCGGCGCACAGCACCTTCGATCACGGCATTTTGCACCACGTTTTCAGTGAGCTCCATGGTATCCATAATCGGCACACCAGCAGCCATGAGGATGCTGAAGGTCCGGGAGAACTTACTCATGATGGAGTTTGTAATCACACCTCCCACTACAGGAATGCGCAATTTGATGGTGTCCATCACATAGCGTCCCCGATCGGTGAGGTAAACCAAGAATAACCCTAAAATAGCAGAAATAAAGATTAAAATGGCTAAAAACAGGTTATTCACAATGAAATTTGAGATAGCGATGGCGACAAGAGTCGGCGCAGGCAAAGTGGCATTAAAATCTGAATATACTTCAGCAAACATGGGAATGATGAAATAGAACATACCCCAGATCACACCGATCAGGAAGACCAGGATGAACATGGGATAGGCCATGGCCGAGGTAACTTTGCGGCGCGTGTCTTCGATCTTTTCCAGATAGTCTGAAAGCTCATCCAAGACGGTGTGCAAGGTACCGGAAATCTCACCAGCCTGCACCAGAGCAACATACAGTGGGTTGAACACACCGGGGTGCTGCTGGAACGCTTCGGAAAGTGAGAAACCCTTGCGGATATCATCTCCGATCTTACGCAAAACTTTGGAGAATTTCTTGTTCTTCTCTTCTTTTTCAAGGTTTGTTATTGCTTTTTCGATGGTAAGACCGGCGGAAAACATGGTAGAAAGCTGACGTGTGAAAAACACGAGGGTCTTGAGGGAGACACCAGTACGAATTTTGTAGATGGTGAGCATGACCTTGTCAAAGAGCGAGAGTTTCCCCTTAAATGCTCCTTCTGCTGCTGCTCTTACCGATATAATGGTTGAGCCCTCTTTGGAGAGCTTATCCACTGCCATATCGAGAGTATCAGCTTTGATCAAGCCCTCTACACGGGCGCCTTTAGCGTCCTTAACGATGTAGGAAAAGTTTGGCATATACGCTTACCTTCTTAGTCTATTTTATTCTACTACAGTCATTTTGATGACTTCGCGGATGGTGGTGATGCCACGTTTCATTTTGGAGATGGCGGCATCATGCAAAGTGCGCATCCCTGATTTGAGGGCGGAGGCACGGATGAGATCCTGATTTCCACCGTCATAAATTAACTGGCGGGCTTCTTTATCTACAGTGAGCAGTTCAAAAATACCGGTACGGCCTGAGAAGCCAGTATTATCGCAGTGTACACAGCCTGTGCCCATCTTGAACTTGGCTTCCTTGATATCTTCATCGGAGAGGCCGGCATCTTTGATCTCCTGTTCAGTAGGTTTATAATCAGCGATGCAATGGGGGCAGACCTTACGCATAAGGCGCTGTGCCATCACAAGCGAGAGCGATGAACCAACCAGGTAAGGTTTGATTCCGATATCGATGAGACGGGTAACAGTGGAAGGTGCATCATTTGCGTGCAGGGTGGAAAACACAAGGTGACCGGTGAGCGAGAATTTGATGGCGATATCTGCGGTTTCTTCGTCGCGGATTTCACCGATGAGCACGATATCCGGGTCTTGACGCAGAACTGAGCGCAGGGCAGCGCTAAAGGTAAGGCCGATTTGTTCTTTGGTCTCGATCTGAGTTACACCTTCGAGGCGGTATTCCACGGGGTCTTCCACGGTAACGATATTGGTTTCGACATCCAGAATTTCTTTTAGAGCGGCGTGCAGTGAAGTGGATTTTCCACTACCGGTGGGACCAGAGACTATGATAATGCCATAAGGGCGGCGAATGATCTTGTCAAAGATCACCATGTCTTCCGGTTCAAAGCCCAGGGTTTTGAGTGTGAAGCCAAAATCACCCTTGTCCAAGAGACGCATAACCACTTTTTCACCCAGCACTGTGGGAGTAATGGATACACGTACGTCAACGCTCTTCACCGAAGTTTTCAGCGAGATGTGACCATCTTGGGGCAAGCGACGTTCAGCTATATTCAGCTTACTCATCACCTTGACTAGTGAGATGAGGCCAGGGTGCATACCGATGGGAGGGGTCATCACTTCGCGCAAAGAACCGTCTATGCGGTAGCGCACCCGGGTGGTTTTGATCAAAGGCTCGATATGGACGTCTGTGGCGCCGGCTTTGATAGCTTCATTGATGATCAGATTTAGTAGTTTGACTACGGGAGCATCGGCATCGGTGGAAGCCGCTGAAATGGAGATTTCATTCTCGTCTTCATCCACTGCCACAAAGTCAAAGCCACCTACAGCATCCTCCACCTGAGAGGTGGTGCGAATGCTCTTGTAATACTTTTCGATAGTATCGTGCAAAACTGTATCGGCGATGAGCTCAGGTTTGATATTTTTGCCGAGGAGCTTTTTGAGACTGTCCAAAACTGTGAGATTCTCAGGATCGGTGAAGGCTACGACTATCCCGTCGCCTTCTTCGCGAAGTGCTACTACTCTATTTTCCAGAGCGTATGGTTCTGGAATCAGAGAAACTACCCTGAGATCAAGATCCATCAGCTCAGTTTCTTTTACAATATCATACCCGAGTTGTAAGTGCAGTGCGGTGAGGAGTTGTCTTTCGGTAATGTAACCAAGCTTGAGCAAAGTGTCCCCGATCTTCAAACCGAAATTAGTTTGCTTGATCAGAGCTTCTTTGATCTTATCTTCGTTTACGAATCCTTCATGTGCCAAGACTTCACCGAGTCTAGCGAATTGTGGGTTGAAACTCATGTTTATATCCTTATTATGTTATTTTAAAAACTAAAAGTAGTAATGCCTCGGCATAGTTAGTCTCAGATATATTCTCCTTTAATTTATGGCGTGGGAGCATGGTAGCTCCCACGCCTGATTATTTTATTTATTTATTGATTTAGAAAGGAGGCGGTCCAGGGTAACGCAGTACGTTGAGTTCTGTAAAGTCTTCTGTACCTGTACCCATCAAGCGTCCGGTAATCATAACGCCTGTTTCACTAGGCGCACCCGTATCGCCATTTCCCATTTCGAATTCGTTCAGAAAAACCTTAATTCTAGCGTGACCTACACCTATGTAAGTGGTCACCAATTCAGGGTGAGCTATATCACGATAGTTCGGAGGTAGCTGCACATAATTAGGATTTGCGGGGAAATAGTGATCTGGATGCAAGATGAGCTGACCTCTGGAGGTGTACATCAAGACCTCGCTACCGGTAATATTCAGTCCCTGGCCATCGGTAAGGGACATAGTGATATCAGCGGTTTGGGTGGCGGGAGGTGGATTTTGACCAAAGTTCACAAATGCAGGGATCACCTGGATTTCAAACCGAGGATCATTCAGAGGTAATATCACTTCTGAAAACATATCTACCGCTTCGCCATATTCTCCACCAGAGCTTGCATATATGGTAACCACTTCATTGGTCAATATCCCATTGTAAGTGATGGTGGTATATGCTACACCAGGCAAAGAATCTCCGTTTACACTCTCGTTTCCGACTTCACCGCCAGATACAATTTGTGCTGCAGTAAAGGGTAGGTAGCCAGGATGGGCACCCTCGCCATAAATCGCGAATTGAACTGCGGTTCCATTTTGCACAGGGTTTTGCCATCTGTCACGCACATGCGCGCCGGCAACTATACGCCAGACACCACCGCCCATATTTACACCAGTATTGAAACCACTGATGAAACACTCAAGGGTGTGAGCAGGGCCGGATTGGATGATGATATTAGCCTTGGTAGCCTTTATCCATCTTCCTTCTTCCGTGGTACAGGAGGCTCGAATAATCAGCATCCCGGAATCTGTCCCGGCATTTACCGAGACCTGAGCTTCTCCACCATTGGAGGTTACCATCACCGAATCTGTAGGACTGGCATTATTCAGATTGGCACCTGCGGGCATATTGGAGGCAGCATTCATGATCTTGAAATACACTTTCTGGGGCTTATCAATCAGGTTTCCATTGATGTCACGGAGTTTCACACGCAGCACCGCAGATTGAAGACCGCCAGTATTGGCTACGTTCAATTTGATCAGGTCCTGCTGGGTGAAATCTATGGAATGGATCTGATCTGAGGTGACATTGAAGATCAGAGAAGTTTGCAGGGTGTCGTTGAGCGCAGAGGCACCGATAGTGGCTGCACCGGCAAAGAGGCCGGGAGTAAAGCGCACTCTGGCGACTCCGTATTCATTGGTCTGAATGTTTACACTTTGGGTAGTATTCAGGAAGGTACCGAGGTCTGTGGTGAATTTCACATTCTTACCCTGGACGCTGTTGTTATACATATCCACCAAGGTGCTTTCCATGAAGATATGATTGGGACTACCCACATGAGAGGTATCTGCTTCCACTTCCACGCCATCCACACTGACCAGGCTCCTGATTTCGATGCCGAAAGGAGCACCCGGTCTGATCAGGATGTTTCTGAAATCAGAGACAGTGCCAATCTTGGCAGTAACTTTTTCAGGCACACTTTCTGGATGAGTGGTTGCCGAAGTGCCAGCATTGTAAAGTACCGTGGCTCTACCATTGAAGGTAGGTTGATGCACCACTTTGCCTCTATCGTTTTCAGCTTGGTCCACGAATTTACCTTTGATACAAACAAAAGTAATCAGAGTACCATCCGGAACGATATCACCCATGGAATTCAGGGCTGTAGCATACACTGGTACAGTCTGAGCAACCCGGATGGGGAAGGGGTCTTGCATGTTGTCAAAATGCAGGGTGACGCTTTCAACAGCAGGTGGCTGTTCCACCGTGATGTCTATGGAAAGAGTGTCTGCAGAAATCAGAGAGTCTCTTTCTGTTTCGTGGAATTTGCGGACAATAGCTGTCACGGTCGCAATGCCGGACTGTCCATCATCCCAAAAGATAGTAGTAGCTATACCGGTGCTGTCTGTGGGCACATTGGTAAGCACGCGGCCGATCGGAGCGGCTTTAAACTGCACCATCTGTCCGGGTACGCCAAAACCTTCACCATCACGAATCTCTACTTTGATGGTAGAATAGGTGATGTTGTTATCCGAATAAATAGTATCCGGAGAAGCCGTCATTTTGTGAATGATGCGAACATCGTTCAGCTTGGGAATTGCAGGCGGTATAGGCAGAATGGGTGGTGGATTACGTTTATCGCAAGAGGCCGAAAGGCTCACCAGGATAATCGCTATCAGAGTTAATATTGGGATTAGTGAATTGAGTTTTTTCATTCTTCCTCCTCTTCTTCGTATTCGATAAGAGTGCGGGTAAGTCTTTCGTCCAATTTGGGTGTAGGGGCTACTTCGTCCATTGAGATCAATCTGGGAGTAATTTCCATGATCAGATCGGTATTCTCGGTGACTTCATAGCGGTGTTGGAAGACTTTTCCGATAAAAGGCAGGTCACCCAAGAAGGGTACCTTGGTGGTTCTTTGGATGATTGAAGAATTGAGCAATCCGCCCACGATGATTTTGTGCTCATTGGGCACAGTAACAGTGGAGGATACACGACGCACTCTGGTACGTGGCACATAGCCGCCTACCAGTTCGGTTACGGAAGATACTTCCGGTGCGATTTTGGCGGTGATATTACCGTCTTTGTTCACAGTAGGAGTCACAGCCAGGATGATGCCGACTTCTTCACGTTCTACTTGAATCTGTTTATCGTTGTCAGTCACTACAAAGGGAATCACTTCACCGATATGCAGAGTGGCTTCTTCGCCATTGAGGGCAGTCACACGGGTATCGGTAAGCAGCTTGGCAGCGTTGTTTTCCAGCAGCCAATCAATAGTGATATCAAAAGCGGTAAGCTGACGGCTGAAGTGGCCCAAATCATCAAAGCCATTGATTCTCTGGAAATGCTGATCGTCTGGCAGTTTTTCAAAAGCCGTGGGATCGCCATGAGGCAGATAGCCGGTTTCATCTGTATAGTTGTAAGGCAAGCCGGTGCCTTTGGCATTCACTGGATCTTCTGCGATGATGGTGGTAAGATGATTCAGGCGGCTCCAATCAATACCCACTCTCTTGGAATTGGTGAGATTGATTTCAATGAGGCGCACCCTGATTTCGATCTGTCTTTGCACTGTATCAATGCCCTGAACCAATTGGCTGACCTGTTCAAAGGTCTCCTGATTGGCATAGACCATGATGGCATTCTGACCTTCCAGAGGCACAATGTTTACACCGGTATTCTGCAGGGAAGCAGCTACCTTGGTGGCATCCAGATTGTTCAGGTAGAGGATGTTGCTACGCTCGCCCACTTCTTCCATCACGTTTTGCTTGGTACCCACCACAAAGGTGTTTCCAGCAATCACGCGATAGGCAAGACCGGTGGTGCGGGCCACGAGGGATACCGCAGTTTCGATCGGCACATCTTTGATGTTAATGGTAACGCGTTTTTCTTCACGTTTCTCTTTGTCGCCACTTTGATCAACGGCCAATACAATATTGGTTCCGGAAAGCCGGGACAATGCGTTCAATACAGAGGACAGGGTAGCGTCATCCGCATTAAAGGTTACCTTGGTAGCCATTGGATTCGCCTGAGCCATTAGCGCTGAAAAGGCAAAGACCAGCACCAGGATCAAGCACAGATATTGCTTACTAGAAAGCATGTGTTTCATATTTACTCCCACTATTATAATATATTTTACCAGTTGCCACTGATTCCCGCTCTGAGATAGGGGTCTTCATCTTTCAAAACGGGTCTGGGCATCAGGTTTGCTGTATAAGTTTGTCCGCCCATTGAGTAGCGGATGTTCTTATCATTTATTTCCAGAATCTTGCGTCCGGCAACCACTTGGCCAACTCGCGCTTCATACAGATTGTCCTGGTATTCGACGTAGGCAATCTTATTGCCAAATTCATCGATCGCTGTGGTGGCAAGGCGGAAGGTATTGCGAACCATGTCCTCAAATTCCTTTAAGCGGTCCACATTGTCTTTGATGATGTTTCCTTGACGCAGAGGATCTTTGCGGGTGTTAAATACAAACATCTTACGATCCTGGATGGAACTTTCAATGGTACGGATTCTGGTCATCAGGGTATCGGTTACAGATTCCTGGATATGAATAGAAGTTTCAGGAATCACAGCAACCCTTCTGTTTATCACAACCAGGCGAACCACAAGGACGCCCAGCAGAATTACGATCAGGGCTATGGCGAGGTCTTTTACAAATCTAAATTGCATTTTAAACCTCCTTCTTTACTTTGAACATTGAGAGCTCCAGGATTACGCGGTAACGCGAAGCAGTATTGGCGCTCTGCACATCCTTATCGGTCATCTGCGCTGGACTAATATCCAGAGTCTGAATCTTGATAATGTTATCCTGAGACTCGAGGTCTGAGATAAACTGGCCAATCTGTACATAAGTGGCTTCCAGTTCCAGATTGAAGGTGGTCTCAATAAGGTTCGGCAAGGACCACTTATTGGTATCGGACAGCTTATTGATGGATATATGGCGCTCATGCGCTATCTCTCCAATCTTGGCCTTGAAGGAATTGATTTCCTCAAAGCTGAATTGGGGCGTGCGTGTGAGGCTGTTGTCTATGATCCGGGCAAACTGACTCAGTTCCTGATCCATGATCCGGGCGCTGTTCAATTGCTCCTGAGTGGTTTTGATGCGATCATCCAGATTTCTGATCTCACGCATGTTTGCATCCAGGGTACGGGTGGTAAGCAAGATGAAGGCAACAGTGGCAGCCAGCATCACGATGATAAGGGCAAAGTACTTTTCTCTCATCTTATGACTCCCATTCCCTTTCCGGGAGTATAACACTCGATCACGAATTCAAAAATAGCAGTATCTTTGATCACTTGTCTGATCACCTGGCCACTTTTGATATTCGGGAAGTCGTTGGAGATCTCCGGATTAGCTTTTAAGCGATCGATAAAACCATTGATCAAATCGAACTCTTTGACTTTGGTGTCAACTTCGGTAATGCCGTTGATGGTAAGCACCCCATTGGCATAGTCAAATTTACGTACAGCAAGCTTATCGTTGATTTCCTCACCCAAGGCTACCATTTTCTTCGCCCAAAAAATGCGATTATTAAAGGTTTGTGCCAAGCGATCCAGGTCCTCTGAAGACAGATAATCTCCGCTGGTGCGATAGCGCTGCAATTCTACCTGAATCTCAGAAAGGTATTGCTCACGCGCTTCCAGTTTATGTTTCGTATTGCCGATAATATAAAACCAGGCGGCCAGGACAAGGATGAAGCAGATCGCAAAGAAGATGACGGAATTTCTGAATGTCCGACCTTCGCGCTCATTTTCCAGACGCTGTTCGCCATATTTATTTAAGTTTATCTTGAAGTAGAAATCGTGTTTCATTGCCATCCTCTTACTCCATCCTCATCGCCAAGCCGATAGCAAGGCCAAGTTGTGGATCCTTTTTATCTTGGAACTTTTCCGGCATTTCCACATTGGTAAAGGGCATAAACACTTCTGTGGGAACGTTGACTTTATCCTGAAGATATTCCGGCAGACCTTTTAACTTGGCGGTTCCACCCATCAGGTAGATCTTTCTAAAGTCGCTATTTCCAGCTTCTTTTACATAGAAGCGCAGCGAGCGACGTAGTTCTTCAGCGATGGCATCTTCCGTGGATTTTTCGGAGATATCCAGCATACTGATGGTTTGAACGACTGGATGGCTGGGATCATCCAAGAGCCCAAATTCAAATTTGTGCGTCTCAGCAGCTCCCCATTCCATCTGTCGTTTTCTCATGATATCTGTGGTGAAATGGAATCCACCATAAGGGATATCGCGGGCAAAGAATTTTGAATCCGGTCCCCAGATTACCATGTTTGTTCTGTGTGCTCCCAGGTTCAGCAGCACATAAACACCTTCTTCTACAAAGGCGTTCAAGGCAAAGCTATTTGCCACGGCCAGGGAATCGATATCCACGATATGGGGACTGAGTCCGGCAGTAGCAAGAACATTAGTGTGATCATTGAGCACGTCCTTGGAAGTTGCAGCGAGGAGGATGTTCATATTGTTTGTCTTTTCCTCCACAGAGAGTACTTGGTAATCAAGCACCATGTCTGTTCCGCTGATAGGAATGTGTTTCTTGGCTTCGAAAAACAGGGCGGATTCCAATTCATCATCCGGCAGAAAAATAGTCTTGATCTGCTTGATGCTCGTATTGTCTCCACCTATTGATGAAACCAGGTGTTTAATGCGTTTAGGCGCTATCCTCAAAGTTTTCAGCATTTCCACGATCACGGGCGCATAACGCTCTGGTCGCAGATCGCTGAGTACATACTCCACCCCTTGAGGCACAGTAGGGCGTACCTCATAGTTCAAGAGCTTGAAGCCATCATGAAGCTTTTTGAGGTGTACGATTTTCACACTGTGGGTACCGACATCGATCCCCACAGTCTCCTTGAATCGAACGGTTTTGTTCTTCTTCATATTTCCTCTTTATTCCACATACATATTATCTATACTAAAGACCGGACGGGCTTTTTAATATTCCAATTTCCCTGATTCATGGGGTTTTTGCCGCCTTTTAGTCTAACTTTCGGATACGATAAAGGAGTCACTTCCAAGAGCCGGTTGTCGTAGTTATAATTCTTTTTGTATCCCACTCCGCTTCCGGCAGCTCCTGGATAGTTCCGGCTTTGCAGCCCGATATTGCCAAGTACAGGATCAGGAATATTCACGATATTAGTGGGGTGACCACATATATCAATCTCAGGATGCCAAGTGCCGTTGTTTGAAGGATATTCGCTGTCGTTGTGACTACGGTGCACGAATCCGCGCCTTCTTTGTGCTACTGCACCCCAGATATTGATGGTACCACGTTCCAGATAAGGAGAACGTTCTGGCCAAAGGGGGTTGTAATAAGGCAGATCAAGACGGACCTGTCCCAAAGCAGGTGTAGGCCAGGGTTGGCTAGCTGTAGGTTCGTAGCGGCGACGATGAACATCTATCCAATCAAAAAGCACCACTTCCTGAGCTCCGTCCGGGTAGGTTAATTGCACATTCAAAGCCGGAGTGGAAGGATGCGGGTGCTGATATTCAAATTCAAATACACCATCTAAAAAACCATTATCTTTTCCATCTCCCAAAGCGCACAAGGCAGCATAGATGAAGATGCCACCACCAGCCGGATCCGGTTGTTCATTATCAGGGCCCACATTGGGATGAACCCGCAGGGAGTCTATTGGGTCTCTGTAGCCATAACTTACCTGAATAGAGTTTTCTGAGACCAGACCTACCACGTCCGTAGAATTCAAGGGATTGGCTGGGTTATTTGGGACAATTGTACCTGACAATAATATGTCACCGATTAGCTTCATATTCCCGGAGCATCCCCAAGTCTGGTATCCAGTAAATGTGCCTTTTATCCAAAGGTCACCCAAAATGAAATGAGTTGTCCCTTTACTCAGAGCGCCGGTAGTTATTGTGTTCCAAACCGTGTCTCTGACGCTAAAGTAATTGGTCCACAAAGAATCAATAGAGTTTGCGGGGGGGTAATTCTGATAAACAATCTTACTCACGCGGCGTGGTACAGATACCATCCCTTCATGGCAAGTAAAACGGCCGCCTTGAACATCCACCATATAAATATTGGAGTCGCCTCGTCCGATTTTGGAACCTTTCCTTAATTCATTGGCCAGGGGAGGAAAGTCGTAACCTTCATATTCTTCCACTAATCCACCCTGGAATACCTGATCTATATCGTAATTACCCGGAGTGGAAACGATTTTCCCAGAGGTGGTGACCAAATTCAAGAAAGTGGGCCAGCCGCCATTGTTGCCGCCACCCGCTTGTTTGATGCGTATATCGCTGTTACTGTGTACCTTGCCGGTTATCACGTCGTAGCCATAGAAATACACATTTGTGTCATTGGGGCTACTGTCGTTATCCGTAAAGTACATAAATTCTGAGAAGCTACTTTGGATGATAGTAAGTTCAGAGTATTTTCGCACCATGGATTTATTGGTGCCATAATACGCAGATTGTCCGATACCTTGTTTGGTTTCCACCAAAGAATCAATCTTGTAGTGTTCTCTGTGTTCACCCAAACTTCCGGTAGCGCCTGCACCTGCACCATCAATCTCTACGACTTCTGTGTCTTCTGTCTTTTTCCTGTATATACGGCTTTGTGATGTAAAAGTTCTTTTTATATGGCTGCCGTTAATCTCTACGGTGCGCATAGGAGTGTATCGAGTTCCGCTCACATCGCTGTTTTGTTCCAAAACAGCTTGGCCCCGATATGCTTCTCCCCGCAATATATGCAGGCCCTGGATGCTCTCAAACTCCCATAGGAAGCTTTTGGCATCCTTGATGGCTAAAGCAGCCATGCTGACCCCGCTCATGAGGCCGACCACTGCAAGGAGCATTGCGATGGCCAGATTACCTTTTTGATTGCTTAGTAGCTTTCGCATAATTTCTCCTTTGCTTTCATGGTGCAGTTCATTACTTCTTCACCATGTAAGTGCTGTAACTAATAGTTTTATATTCATCTGGAGCCGGACGAACACCCTTGCGGATTACCACCCGGGCATCCAGTTCAACGCGTAATAAGATAGGCAGGTCTTTGGGCTGAAAAGTGTCCAATGACAGGATATCTCCCTGAGAATTGCCGTCACTGACCACGAAGCGGGTCACCTGGATTTTATCACGATCTTCCCGAGCCGGGAAGATATATTTAGGACTATTCAACCCGATGCCGTTGTACATATAATCCATGCGAATTACGCCATCTTCCAGATAAAATGAAACCCAGTCACTCCTCTGCTGAGGCTTGCTAGATGGGGGTGTAATGCGGACACCGGTGCCCACACCCCAGACTGTACCAATAATTTCCAGTTCTTTGGCATTGGCCACACCATAAAACTCTTCTCCGCGATTAAATCCATAACCATTGCGTATCGTCTGCAAGCAGTTCATGGCTTCGGTTTGCAGAGCAATGAAATCGGAGGTTATTTTATAACGTTTGTAAAAAACACTTACTCCAACGGCTGAGATCAGAATGAGAATGGTGGACATTGCCAACACAGCGATCAGCTCGATCAGGCTCAAGCCATCGTTTCTTTTGAGTGTCATAAACATAATTTAGTCCCCTGCCCTTACGAAGAAGTCTTCACGCATCACTACATATTGGGTCTTAGCGGTAGAGGGATCTCGCCATTCTACCTTGCATGTGACCTGGGTGTAGGGGTACTGTTTCGATCCATGAAGTTCATACGCACTAAAAATACTGACGCTTTGTGTACCTAGTAAGGGTGTGCCTTTTTTGATCACATCGATTACCACGCTTCTGTCGCTGAAGGGTCTGAACTCAAGATCATTCTGATTGGTATGATACTTGTTTACAAAATACTGTTTATCCAGTTCGCCGGTAGCCAAGAGCGTAGCGGCTCTCATACGGTAGTTCTGCACACTTTGTTTTTCGGCGAATTGGATACCTATATATACTGTGATTACCAAAACGGACAAAACCGCCACGGTGACCAACACTTCTAAAAGGGTGACCCCCCGCTCATTATTGAGCAGGCAGGTTTTGTCATGTAAAAAGCGGGGTGTCATCTTAAACCATCCTTTAGAAACCAGCACCACTGGCAAAGAGTTTCGGATTTTCTGCCACTTCTTCAGCGACTACACGATCAACGTAGTTGTTCATTACCAGATTATACAAAGACTGATCTTTGGTCTGCATTCCTTCTTTGGTAGAAGACTGAATGATAGAGGGAATCTGGTAGGTCTTTTCTTCGCGGATCAAGTTCCGGACAGCAGCGTTTGCCAGCATGATTTCCACGGCTGGAACGCGGCCTTTACCGTCTTTGGTAGGCAGCAGAGTTTGTGAGATCACCGCTTCCAGAGATTCTGAAAGCATGCTTCGCACCTGTTGTTGCTGTTCTTTGGGAAACATATCTATCACGCGATCAATGGATTTTGTGCAACTTCCGGTATGCAGCGTAGCAAAAACCAAGTGTCCGGTTTCAGCAGCTGTCAACGCAAGTGACACTGTCTCCAAGTCGCGCATTTCACCTACCAGGATCACGTCCGGATCCTCACGCAGAGCACTTCTCAGTGCGGCGGTGAAGCTCCAGGTATCATGGCCCAGCTCACGCTGGTTGATGAGGCTATTCTTACTACGGTGTACAAATTCAATGGGGTCTTCCACAGTGATGATATGGCAAAAACGATTGTCGTTAATACTGTCGATCATGGTTGCCAGGGTTGTGGATTTTCCGCTTCCGGTGGGTCCTGTCACCAGGATGAGTCCCTTTTCTTTTCTGGTAAGGCGTTTGAGCACCTCCGGCAGACGCAGCTCTTCGTAAGACATGATCTCATTTGGGATCACGCGAAAAGCGGCAGAGATGCCGTTGATCTGATGAAAGGCGTTCACACGGAAACGTACATCGTTCGAAAGCTTGGTGGAAAAGTCAATTTCCAGATGCTTGCGAAACAGTTCCTGTTGCGATTCATTCATCACACCATAGACGAGGTTCTCTACGTCTTCCGGAGATAAGACCGGAAGATTGAGTCGTTTCATCTTGCCATTGACTCGCACCATGGGGTGCGAGCCTGCAGCAACATGAAGGTCGGACGCTCCCGCCTCAGCGGTAAAGCGCAGTAGTTCGTGAATTGTCAAAGTACCGTCCTCCCTTTTTGTTAGTCGGTCTCCAGTCCTCCGGACTCGGGATTGGTCCAGGTGTCGATGCCATAACCATGATATTTGGCTTCCGGAACATCATACCATACCTGTTTACCTTCGCCACCGGCGAATTCCTGTGTGGAGGTTGCAATATACTTATTGGGGGGATTTCCTACTACTTCAAACTTCCAGTTTTTACGTGTGCTTTCGCCAAGGCTGGCTTCTTTTTGAGCCATTTCAAGGGAAAAACCTTCAGTGGTGCCGTTGGTTTGTAAGTAGATGTCATAAGCTTTGCGGATGGTAGAAATAGCCGTTTGGGCTTCTGTGCTACGAGATTTTTCTACGTAACGCAGATAACGTGGTACCGCAATCGCTGCCAGAATGGCGACGATGATCACTACCACCAACACTTCGATAAGGGTGAAACCCTTTTGGTTCTTCAGTTTTCTGAGCATTTTTGTATCCTCCTGGGGGATCATTTTTTTCATACTTGTCTATACTTGCACGATGTGTGCCAAATTCTGATGAAAAGTGCTATCCGCGCTTGGAAATCGATTTTTACCTGCTGATAATCTCCAGCTTCTGGCACTCTATCTATCAAAGTCATAATACATTCTCTCAAATCGTTAGGGCAGTTTATCCATTTTGTGTCGATGTGTCATTACACTTTTTAACTATATATACAAGCTTTCCAAACTGTATCTGTTCGTCAAGATAAAAGTTTCGAATGGGTGTTTTTCTTTTGATATTAGCTACCTAAACTAAGCAAGCGTTTTAAGATCTGCCTGGCCTTGCTGCCGATCTGATGATCCAGCAAAGGATCTGGGTCCACGCTCCGGCTTTAAATTTGGGATCAAAGTACTTTCGATTCGAGATGACTCAGCTCCTCAAGTCAGCTCGAAGCGAACACATGTCAAAACCGCTTCCGGGGGAAGAGTGTGGGGTCAGCACAAAGAACCTGGCTCCTATATTAAGGGTAAGGGACATGAAATGGACTGGCATCAAATAGTTCTAAAATCAGAGCTGATGCTCAAAGAAGACTATGCTCCAGACTAGTTTACTTATAAAAGTCTTGACGCATTAAGCAAAGTACGGTTTTTGTCACCTTCAGCTAATTATTATAAGCAAAGACAAGGAGCATAGAATGTCAAGACCTACAAACAAACTCTTAGTTATCAGCATCATGCTGTTTATCGCCGCTATGGCCTTTGCCAAAGACGCGGCTCCCAAGGTAGTGAGCAATGCAAACCTCTTGGAAGATAAGGACATCTTGGCCGAATACGATGGCGGCAAGATCTTAAGAAAAGACTTGCAAGACAAAATTTCCAAAATTCCTGCGGAACATCAAGCCCGGTTTCAAACCATGGAAGGTCAATTGCAGGTATTGGATATCATGTGTACTGAAGAAGTATTTTACCAGAAAGCCAAAGCCCTTGGCCTTGATAAAAGCCCCGAAATGCTGGAGCGGCTGGATGATCTGGAAAGACGCTATCACCTTCAGGAATACTACAAACGCAATGTAACCGAAGTGGTGAACATCACAGAAAAGGATCTTGAAGACTATTATGCAGAAAACCTGAAGTCCTTTTATATGACCCCCAATATCACCATAGAATACATTCAAACCGCCACAGAGCAAGACGCGCTGTCTGCCATTGCCGAATTGAAAGCAGGCGCCAGCTTTGCCGATGTATCTGATAAATACAATCAGAACACCTATGCCCGCGGCCTGAAAGGTAAGATCAAAAACATCCGCCTGAACGGCAATATCCCCGGAGTGGGCAACGACTATGAATTGGAAGAATTCATCCGCCAAAGCTCCGTCGATATCCAGAAGATCAATGGCCCTTATCAGACTGAAATGGGTTGGCACATCTTTCGCACCACTGATATTGTACCGGGACGCCAGAAAGAATATCTGGAAGTAAAGCCCGAAATCGAGCAGCGCATTCGCCCCATCAAGGAACGCGAAAAGCTGGAAACCATCCGCGAAAGCCTTAAAACAAAATATAAAGTGCAAATCCATCCCGGAATCGCAGCTTCCATCGATCTGCAAAACCGTAAAAACAACGCAGAGATCATGTACAACACGGTGGTGGATTCGCCCAGTCCAGAGCTGATCTATACCATCGAAGATATCCTGGCGGCCTACGACAAAATCAGCCCTCAGGAACAGATGTTTTACGTCAAAGGTGAAGGCGCCAAAGCCTTTATCGACCAACTGCTGATTCAGGATCTCTTTCATCTCGAATCCAAAAACATGGGCTATGCCCAGTATTTTGAGGATAATGAAGACTACCAGATGATGCGGCACAATTTCATCCTGCGCGGTACCTTTGAAAAATTGGTCCTGGATAAGATCGAAATTAGTGATGAAGAGGTGGCCGAGCGCTATGAGCTGGACAAAGAAAAATATACCCAGCCCGCCAGCCGCAATATTCAGGTGCTCTTTTTTGACGATATGAAAACCGCCAACAAAGCCTGGCGCAAATTCAGATCTGCCCACAAGAAGAATAACGAAAAAAACATGAGCAAAGTGATCAAGAAGTACTCTACCAGACCCGATAAATCCATCTATGAAAACCAATACGATAATGGAGTGGTTACAGGCCTGGTGCAAGACGCAGCTTTTTCAAAGCGCATTTGGGACAACCCGGTGCATTACCTTTCTGATGTCTTTACCGCCTCCAATGGCGATATCGTCTTCTTCCGCACGATCTCTGAGATTCCCAAATCCTACCGCAACCAAGTGGAAGTGGAGCCCCGTATCTATGGCGCCATCAAACAGGAAAAGGAAAAAAGCCAACAGGATAAGGTGGCCCAAGAGCTCTTTGTGGAATTCCATCTGGTCAAATACCCAGAACGCATCAAACTCAATGTGAGCGCCGAGCAGCTCTTTGAATTTGCCGATAGCGCAGCCCGCAATCGTAATTACAAAGATGCCATCACGTTCTACGAACAGATCGTGCAAACCTATGACAACGGTGTGGACGACTATAAAGCCTACTTCATGAAAGCCTTCCTGGTAGCCGAAGAACTGAATAACGAAGATCTGGCTTTGGAACTCTTTAGAAGCTTCCTGCAGAAATTCCCCGAAGGTGATCTGCATGAATCTGCCCGCTTTATGATCGATAGCCTCGAGGGTAATGTCGATGGTTTTGAGGACTTTGAATAAAACGACACGCAGATAGATAGTCTGCATTAAAGATAATAAAGAGCTGTCCCAAAACTCTTGTTTAAGCGGAGTTTTGGGACATGTTCTTTTATGGGGGTAAACGCATCGTAACGCTGGCTTCAGCCGGCCGTAGCACTGTCTTCAGCCGACCGTAGCACTGTCTTCAGCCGACCGTAACGCTGGCTTCAGCCGGTGCGTGAATAGTAAGAAAACAGCCATGTGCAGATTCAAAAGCTTATTGGGGAAAGTCTCACGCAGATTACGCAGATCACGCAGATTTTGGGGTTCTACAGACAGCTATTTAGGATAAGGGTATCGTAACGCTGGCTTTAGCCGGCTGTAGCACTGTCTTCAGACGGTGCGTGGCTAAGGGGAAATCAACAGTGTGCCAATTGAAGAGCTTGTGAAAAAAAGCCTCACGCAGATCACGCAGATTTTAGGGATTCCACAGATATCTTTTTAGGATAAGGGTATGTGTGAAGATAGCACGGTATCAGACCTGCTCCGCTTTTTTCAAGGTCTGCGGCCTTGTAGGCACCCTCCTGGCATTTCTCGTGAAAGTCTGATTTGTTTCCTGTCGCAAATTGCTATCTGAAGTGTCGTCCCTACAGGACTCAAGCCATTGTGTGGCCGTCGTATGCTATCTAAAATATCGTCCCTACAGGACTCGTTTGGGTCTCTGATTCTGTCCACTGCGTACTTGTTCTACGTAAGGCGAACCAAATCCGGCGCTACCGGCCTAGGGGCATTACCCTCTTTAAGTCTGCATCCTCAAGCCAGCCACTACTGCCATCCGGCAAGCGCACCAGGCTCCAGCCCAGCTTGCTCTCTTCCACTATGAGGATCAGGGCTTCATGGATCACGGCCACTCTATTGGCCTTATAATCCGCTGTTGTTCTCAGCTCTGCCACGTTCTGGATCAGCACAGCTTTCTTGTTGTGGGCCTGGCGATAGGCCTTGACGCCCAAAATGGTGCTCGAACTCAAGAGTAGAAAAAGGCAGATACCCAGGACCAGGCTGGGCAATTCCAGCTCTTTCTCGCGATCATAATGCAGCAGCCAAAAAAGGCTCAAAGCGCTGATCAAAAGCAGAACCAGAGTAAGTATCGCCGTCCGGTTCAGATTCATATAGTCATAGGCTTCCCAGAATATTCTGAGTAAAAAGAGGTGCTGCGGATACAGCTCCCGATCCTGCGAAAGTGAGATCACGTAGTTGAGATTTTCCTTGGCGGGTTTGTGTGCCGAATCCAGATTCAGGGCTCTGAGAAAATACAGATTTGCCATGCCGCTTTGGCCTAGTTGCCAGTAGGTAACGCCTAGATTGTAATACAGATCAGCGTTTTGGATGCCTTGATCTTCCAGGTCTTTGAGTTCGTCATATTCGCTGGCAGCAAGGGGGCTAAAAATCAGGATGGATAGTATCAGTATAGTCCAGATCGCTTTCATTTGGTATTTCCTTTTTTGCTAAAGGCGAGCACGATGCGCCTGAGCTGGTGATAGTCTTGCATAAGGCTTGCGGCATCTCTCTTTTCGGGGCTAAAGCGCTGTCTCTCACAGAGCTCGAGGAAGGAAGTCAGATCTGTAATCAGAGCATCGGGGATCTTTTTCTGCTGCAATTCAGCTATCTTCTCCGGGCTGGAAAAGCGCAGAGAAATCCCGTATTTTTCAGATAAGTAGTTCATCAAGCCATTTTGGGCCAGAGTATAGAACTCCTGGGATAGTGATTTGGCGGCTTCCGAGGCCTCTTCAAGATACTTTCTCAGAGCTCTATCCGCCATCATTTGATTGTACTGCTCAGGGTCTCTGTGCTTTTTGTTTTTGAGCCAAACCAAGTAAGCGGAAAAGATGGTGCCTGCCAGGATGATCGCTATGACCAACCAATACCAGACTTGCTTGAGACAGTTATGATAAGTCGGATAGTTGTGGCGGAAAAGCATCGGTCTGATGCTCTGAGGTTTGCCGGATTCCAAAAGTGAGGAAAAATAGCTGGCCACGGTGGCGCTTTTGACCTGAATCTCGCGCTGTTGGCTGGTGTAGCTTTGATAGACACCACGATCGGTATCAAACCAGCTAAAGCTCACTGAAGGAAGCGTGAAGCTGCCTTTTTCTGTGGGTATGATCGTGTAATACAAGGTGCGGCTGCCCTCCACTCCGGCATTGAGACGGTCTATGGCCATGGGGGAGGAGATCTGAGCGCTGCTTTCAGGGAATTGGGGGTGGGCAAATTGGTTGAAATTGCCTTGTCCCGCAATGCGCAAGCTATAGGTGATGGCTTCTCCCAGACTAATGGACTCTGTACTGAGATTGTCCGAGAGTTCAAAGCTGCCTACTGCTCCGCTAAAGTTCTTGGGGACATTGTCTTTGGGCAAAGGCAGCACTTCCAGCCAAGCCGACACAGAATTCACTTTCTGATTCAAATAGCCAAATTCATAGATGCGGGCTCGGCCTTGGACTAAGGGAGCCTGCAATTCACCCGTCTCATTGGGCAGGAGCATGATGCGCTTGATCAAAGCCCTCTGGAGCCTCTGTCCACCCTGGTTTACAGTCTCATACTTTAACATGGTGGGCGATTCGTAATCGGCCTTGCCATAACCGGGGAAGTCTTTCTCCCCCTCAAGATTGAAGGAGCGCACCATCTGATCTGTATATAGGTAATAAGAAACCACTGCCGGCTGGCCTTTGTACACTTTTTGCCGTTCCGGATAGGCCCGGATCATGGTGGAGCCAGTAATACGGCTGGCAGACCAGGGTAAATCCGGATCGTCAAAACCAAAGCCGGGAGCGATGGCAGGGCTGCTTTGTGAGGAGGGATTGGAGGCAGATGCCACCACTGTAACAGTAATTGCAGGGGTACTGTAAACTTTGTTACCAATCTTGATTTCCTGGGCGGGAATCGTAGTAATCCCCTCTTTTTGAGGGATGTAGTAGTAAATATAAGACCGCAGATGCTGGGTTTCAAGTTTGAAGCCATTCAAGGTAGTGGAACTGCGGGAGGAGCTGCGCATATTGACAAAGGAAAAGAGCTTGAAACTGGGCGGGCTGGGCTCGGAGATGCTGATGCTGCTGTCGCTTTTGATCGCAAGGGAGTACTCCAGCCGGTCGGCCAGAGAGAGCCGGTTTTTGTTCACCGAGGCCGTCACCGATATAGCCATCAGGATGATCGGCAAAAGCATGACTGTCAAAAGCAGGTATCTTTTCATCTTACCACCAATTTTGGGTCTTGGGCGGGGTCTTTTCGTTCTGATTCTTACGATCCCGAGCCTCCAGATTGTCCAGCGCTTCCAGGATATTGCGCACTTCCTCTTCGTTTCGCTGCTGGTCTTCGGAGTCTTTTTCACTTTCAGGGGGGGGAGGATTCTCGTCCAGCTTTTTCAGGGCCAGCTCCAGATTCGCTTTGCAGTCTTCATCGCTGGGGTCTGCCAGGAGTGCTTCCTCATAGCTCTTTACCGCGGCTTGATAATCCTCTTGTCTAAAGGCGATATTGCCCCGGTCATACAGCAGTGCTGCCGCTTCGGGGTCCTTCGCCAAAGCTTCTTCCGAGGCAGATTCAGCCTCGGTATAATTACCTTGTTTGTAACGGGATTTGGCCAGATTGCCGGCCGCTACAGTGTCCTCTTTTTCCTGATTGCGGGCAAAGAGCTTTTCGGCGCTTTCATAGCGCTTGAGGCTCAGCAGATCTCGCCCCAAGCTATTAAAGAAGGCGTGGGGACGGATGGCTAGCTCCAGGACCAGGATCAGCAGCAAGCCTGCCAGGATCACGAGCAGGATCTTCTGTCTTTTGCTCATTTCTTGCTCCCAGGCCGCTGCCTTTTGAGGGGCAGAATCAGGCTTTCCAAGAGCAGAAAGATGAGCGCTGCAATGACAAAGAGGTGATATTGCTCTTTATAGAGATTCACGGTGCGGGTCTTGCTTTGGTTCTTTTCGCTCTGATAGATGCGGGACAAAAGGAGCTGTATCTCTGCTGCGGAAGGGGTGATGAGGAAGAATTCCCCTCCACTCACCTGGGCGATGCGCTGTAGATTGTTTACGTCCAGTTTGCTGACCCGCTCTTCGCCGGTATAAGGATTGCGGATGAGCGCTCCTTGTTCAGAACCGACACCCATGGTGTAGATGCGGATGTGATTGCTGGCCAGATCCCGGGCTTTGGCTATGGAGGAGGGAGACAGATCTTCGCCATCCGAAATCAGCACTAATACTCCGGGTCCGGAGCCTGCTTGGAAAGCGGTTTTGGCGGCATCCAGGGCTCTGCCGATCTCAGTTCCGGCTCGCGCTGCAGAATCTGTGGACAGGCTGCTGAGCACCATCTTCACAGCTTCGTGATCTTCGGTGAGCGGGCATTCGATGGTTGCGGCTCCGGCAAAGGAGATCACGCCCAGGCGGTCTGTCTGCAGTTGATCCACAAAGGCCGAAACCTGCAAGATGGCGCGGGTAAGACGGTTGGGCTGAATATCGGTGGCTTCCATGCTCAGCGAGACATCGATGGCAAAGATAATATCCATGCCCCGGGCGCTGATTTCGCTCTCTTTGAAGTCCCATTGCGGGCGGGCCACAGCGACCACGATGAAGGCAAAAGCGATCACCAAAAGAAAGAGTTTGAGTGAGCTGTAAAAAGGAGAACGCTGCTCCAGATAGATCTGCATAAAGGGAGTTTCGGCAAATCTGGTAAAGCGGGATAGATAGCGCTTGCCACTCCGCCAAATCAGCCAGATCAAAAGCGGGATCAGGCAGAGGATGAGCAGGTTGTAAGGATTATACAAATTCATGTGTTTACTCCGGTAAGACCGGCAAGATATAGCTTTTGCACAGTATTTCCAGCCCGATCAGGATCAGAGCCAGCCACAGGAAGAAGGGGAAGCGCTCATCCCACTGATAGTTGATTTTGGCACTGATCTGGGTGCGCTCAAGGGCATCCAGCTTTTTCATAATCTCGCGGAATTGTGTGGCATCTTCTGCTTTGGCGGCTTTGCCTGTCTTGGTGATTTCGGCTATTCTATCCAGAGTCGGCATATCCAGTTCGATCAAAGTAGGGAGATTGCGGGTACCAAATAGGGGGTCGGAATAAGGAAAGGGAACCATGCCTCCGGAGCCCACACCGATGGGGTAGACCTTGATGCCCAGAGCCGCTGCCATGCGTGCTGCGGAGATGGGATCGATCTCTCCGACATTATTTACTCCGTCCGTGATCAGAATCACAATGCGGGATTTGGCATCGCTATCTTTGAGCCGGGCCACCGCTTTGGCCAGACCCATGCCGATCGCTGTACCACTGGCCTGGATATTTACTTCCAGATGATCCAGTGCTGCCATCACAGCGGCATGATCGTAGCTCAGCGGGCTACTGGTAACGGCATATTCCGAAAAAGCGATGAGTGCAAAGCGGTCGTTAGGCCGTCGGGAAACAAAGTCTTTGGCTACCTTCACTGCTGCGCCCAGACGGTTTTGGGGCAGGAAATCCAAGGCTAACATAGAGCCGCTTACGTCCAGGGCGATGGCGATATCCACGCCTTTTTTGCGGAAATCGCGATTGGCGACTCCCCATTGCGGACGGGCCAGTGCAATAATCAAGCAGAAAAGAATCAATGATCTGAGGGCGGGATAGAAATATGCCCAGAACTGCTTTTCGCCGGAGAGCTGCAAGAGCAAACGCAGTCGGCTATTGGGCAGTGCTAATTTCTTGGGTTTGCGCAAGCACAGATCCAGATACAGATAGACTGGAATAATCAGTAGCAAAAGCAAGAACAGAGGCTCGGCAAATCTAAGCATTGCGCTGTGGGGCAAGAGGTACCAGGCAGTTCCTCAAGGCCTGAGTTTGCAGTTTGATCTGCTCCGCGGTGGGAACCAGCTTGGCAAATTTGACCATGTCGCAATAGCGCAGGATCTTCAAATAGCTTTCTGCCCGCTGTTGACAGGTCACAAGCAGGGCATCAAATATCTCCAGAATCGTCATTTCCATGGCGCTGAAGTGATAGGTTCCTTCCAGAAACTCCCGCAGAATCATCGAAAGTCGAAAGTGATAAAGCAGGTAGTCTTTTTCCGCAAGACCGCTGCGTTCCAGCTCTTCCAGCTTTTTCAGCGCCAGCAGGTAGGGAGGGATCAGCTTTTCGGTGGGGATGATGGTAGGCGGAATCTCAGGCTTTTTTGCTGGCCTTTGGTTCAAAGCCGTGATGATGAGCATGGTAGCTAGCGCCAGGCAGCTCAAAAAGATGATAAGATACAGCCAAAAAGGAAACTCTCCCTTATAGCGCAAAGCCGGCTTGATATCCCGCAACAATGTATCCGCCGGAGCTCTGGTGGACAGCACAAAGACCCTGAATCCGTCTGTGGTACCTCCGCTGCTAAAGAGCCCTCTGGCCTTCAGCCTCAGCTTCGGAAAAGACAGCGCGCCCACCCTGAGTGGAACGATCTCCAATTGGGCTTTGCTACCCTGACCATCCTGTTGTATATGTGTATTCAGCACCCGAAACTGCGTCAGGCTATCCGGAACTACCACTTCCAAGAGCGGGAAATCCGTCTCGATTTCCAGGCTGAAGGGAGTGCCGATATTCAGGCTGTCTGCATGCGCCAAACTCTGTGATACCCGGGCCAAAAGCAAGCTCATACAGAGGCTGAACAGCATGACAATCAAGAGCTTTTTCATCTATGCCGCCGTTTGCTGCGAATGGCAAAAAACTGCCGGAGTACCCGCACGAAGGAATCCGAATTCTTGAAGAGCATATAGTCTGCGCCCATGGTTTTGAAGGTGGCCTTCAGGGCGTCTTGCTCTATACGGATATTGGATTTGTAGGCTTGTCTCAGATTGGCATTTGCCGTATTGATATATTCACTGTGGCCGGTTTCGGGATCGATAAAGCGCAGAACACCCGCATTGGGCAATTCCAGTTCGCTATCGTCCAAAACTTGCAAGGCGATGAGATCGTGCTTTTTAGCCAGGATCGCCATTTGTTTTTCATAGCCGCTATCCAAAAAGTCCGAAAGCAGAAAGACCACCGCGCGTTTTTTGAGGACTTTGCCGGCATATTCACAGGCTGCGGAGAGCGAAGTAAGCTTGCTTTGCGGTTCGTGATGCAGGATTTCCCGGATGATCTCCAAGGCGCGATTGCGTCCTTTGCGAGGAGGCAGGAACTTTTCCAGGATATCCGAATACATGATCAGGCTGCAGCGGTCTCCATTGGCCACGGCCGAAAAGGCCAGAGTAGCCACGATCTCAGCTATCCTCTCTTTTTTGAGGGCGTAGGATGTGCCCAAAAATTGCGAGGCGCTGATATCCACGATGAAGACTATCATCAGCTCTCTGGTTTCGCGGTATTTTTTGACGAAAGGCAGACCCAGACGGGCGGAAACGTTCCAATCTATATCCCGGTAGTTGTCACCGGCCTGGTATTCGCGCACTTCGCTGAATTCCAGTCCCTGTCCTTTGAAGCTGGAATGGTATTCTCCGCTGAAAATCTCATTTACGAGATTGGTGGTGGATATCTCCAGCCGGCGGATTTTCTTGAGCAGATCGGCAGTGCTTAAGATGTGCACTCTACTGTCCCTATTACCTTAAGGTACCTCGATCTCATCCAAAATGCGGCCGACAATCTCGTCGCTTTTGATCTCTTCGGCTTCCGCTTCGTAAGAAAGCACGATCCTGTGGCGCAGCACGTCTTTGCCGATGGCTTTGATGTCATCCGGCACCACATAGGCTCTTCCTTCCAGATAAGCATGTGCTTTGGCGGCTTTGGCCAGATAGATGCTGGCGCGGGGAGAGGCTCCATAATTGATGAAGGGAGCCAGGGTGCCCAGCCTTGGGTAACGCTGGGGATGCCGTGTGGCCCAGACCAAATTCAGGATATAATCCGTGAGTTTTTCTTCCATATAAACCGTGTGCATCACCTGGCGCATTAGCTTGATCTTTTCTGGGCTGAGTACCGGCGCAATCTTGATGGGCTTGGGATCCACCATCAGAGCCATGATCTTGCGCTCTTCATCCATTTGCGGATAGCGGATCAGCAGTTTCATCATAAAACGGTCTATTTGCGCTTCGGGCAAGGGATAGGTTCCCTCTTGTTCGATGGGGTTTTGGGTGGCCATCACAAAGAAAGGATTCGGCAGAGGCTCACTGGTTTCACCAATGGTGACCTGACGTTCCTGCATGGCTTCGAGGAGCGCGGATTGCACTTTTGAGGGTGCCCGGTTGATCTCATCGGCCAGGATGAAATTGGCAAAGATCGGGCCTTTTTTGGGATAAAATTCTGAGGTTTTCTGATTGAAGATCAGAGTGCCGGTAATATCTGCCGGAAGCAAGTCCGGAGTGAACTGGATGCGGGCAAAACTGGCCTGCAGAGTGGCTGCGAGACTGCTGACGATGAGGGTCTTGGCGAGGCCGGGAACTCCCTCTATCAGCACGTGCCCATCCGCCAAAATAGCGATCAAGAGCCTGCTGATGATGGCGTCCTGGCCGATCACGGCTTTGCCCATCTCTTCTCTCACATCCTTCAGGACGGTAGAACTTTCTGTTACTTGTGCCTGGATTTCTTCGATTAACACGTCATCCCCTATGGCTTTTGCTTATGTTTAAATAATGAGAAAACGGGAATCCGGCGTTACCGCAATTCCCGATTTATATAAAGTAAGCTCTTTGGCTCGTAAGAGGTATCTTATTTGGATACTGCTTTACGAACTTTATTTGCCTTGAGGCAAGAGCTACAGACTTTTACACGCTTGATTCCGCTACCGATGTAGGCGCGAATTTCATGCAAATTCGGATAAAACCGACGTTTGGTGGCGTTCAAGGCATGGGAACGATGATTCCCCACCTGAGCGGTCTTTCCACAGATATCGCATATTCTTGACATTTTGAACCGTCCCTTAATATTTTGTTTTGAGAGCCAGATTATTTCGAGCCCTTATTCTGACAAGCTATTTATTTCAAGGTCTGCGGAATGCGAATGTCAAAACGGCAGCCGGTGGGCTCCAGAGGAATGTATTCTAAGCGGCCTTTATGCTCTTGCACCAGCTTGCGGCAGATGGGAAGTCCCAGACCTGTACCATGCAGTTTGCCGTTTGTAATGAAGGGTTCAAAGATGTTTTCCCGCATTTGGACAGGGATCCCAGGGCCGTTATCGATCACACTGATCTGCAGCCAGCCGGAATTCATGGAGGCGGCGAGCTTGATCTCTTTATTGCTGTCCATGGCTTCGCTGGCGTTTTTGATCAGATTCATCAGCACTCTGCGGATCTTGGCTTCATCAAAATACACATAGTCATTTACTTTATTATCCACCACAAAGGCGATATTGCGGCCCTTCAAGGCGGTGTCGTTGATCTCTTTAAAGTCTTCAAAGAATCGGATCAGATCCACTTTTTGGATCAAAGGAGTGGTTTCCACGCCCCTGGAAAAGTCTAGAATCTCGCGCACCAATTGATCGATCAAACGCGTTTGTTTCACAATGCTTTGGGTGAATTCCTCGCTACCGGGAAAGAGGTTTTCAATGAGCTGTGCCGTGAGCACGATCACCGTCAAAGGCGTCTTGATATCATGGATGATCTTGCTGGCGGCCATGCCGATCGCCATCAGACGGTTTTGAGAGATCATATTGTCCATCAGGGTCACAAAGCGCTCGTTGGTATTGCGCAGGCGATCCGACAACGTGCGGATGAGATTGAACATCACCGAGGGATGCTTGAAAGAAAGCGCAATAAAATCGTCTTTGGGGATGATCAAAAGCTCCACATCGTCGAGGGCCAATACTGAGGCGCTACGGGGCTCTGCATCGATCACGCCCATTTCGCCAAAAAAGTCTCCCGGTTCCAGTATCGAGAGCTGAGCAGCCGGTGTATCAGGGTTTTTCAAGTCCTTTTTGATCTCTACTCTTCCCTTGCAAAGGAAGAACAAACTGCTGGATAATTCGTTTTCTGTGATGATCTGAGTTCCTTTTTTGAACTTCATGCGTTTCATATCCGCAGTAAACTTATTGACTTCTTCTTCGCTTAGCCCTTCAAACAAGCCAGGTTTGTCACAGACTATCTTACTATTGCTCATGGTTCCCCCTTGAAATTATGGAAATTTTCTTCTATAACCATATATTTAAGTCTTGATATTCTTGTCAAGAAAATGTTAGTTCAAGCATTTACTTTCCACGATTTGGGCAGGCCTTCCCGCCTGGTTTGTGGTGAAGCTGACGTGGAGATAGGAGGATTTATTCCTGCTATCTGCACGTCATCTCCACGACAACAAATGGGGTAGGCCTGATATTTCTCCATTGATTACGAAAGCCGAATTATGCCATGACCGTCGCACGCTAGCTAAAACAGCGTCCCTTTCCTTTTTATGGTAAACCTGCAGAGAGAACATGTGGGAGGAATCCTCCGATTGGCCACATTATTCACAGAATCCTGCTGCATCAGGCTGCACGCTTCTGTGGATTCATCCGGCCAGCAGATCAAAAACCTGTATTCACTTTAAAACTCTAATTTCCTACAATGTATAACTCTGAGTCTTAAAGAGTGCGACGAGATTTCTTTTTACTTGACTATTTCCCAAGAGTAGTTTCACTTGTCACATTGCTCTCGTCCGTCACTGCGTTGTGCATGCTAAAGGTTTCTGGGAAAAGCCCTCGGTCTGGTGTCAATGCAGAATACTAAAAGAAAAGGATTTGTTATTATGCTTACGATCTTGTGCGGTACAGGCTTGCTTATGAACTCTTCAGAACAGGTCAGGTCTGCGCAAAATCACGTAACAATCTCAAATAGTTTACACAAACACTCAGGGATACACTCCCCTTCTGCAGAAGCAGCTTGTATGCATAATCGTCGCACATTAGCACATAGTTCCTGTCTCTGCAAATTATTCCCTGAATTGGCTATCAACCTTAGCCTCAAAAACAAATGTGCTAATCCTCCCAAGCCCGCAAGTCTGTGCTTGGGAGGATTAGCCCCCAAATCTAAACAGCATTTACCCTGCAAAAGGGAGACACTTTTTTAGGAGAGATACTATGAAAAAGTTTTTATTATTAATCGGTATCCTGGCGCTGGCGCTGGGACTGTTTGCTGATGTCATCATTGGCACTGGAACCGAGACCCAAAGGCAGCCTTTTGGTGCCTACTTTGGATATGAGAGATCAGCAGCTATCTACACTGCATCCGAGATAAACGCCACCGGCACCATCACACATCTGGGGTGGTATGTGGATACGGTGCAAAGCACAAGTATCCCCGTCAAGATTTACCTTACCACCACCACTGACGCAAGCCTGACGGCAAATACCTGGGCAAACATGATTGCCGGCGCAACCCAGGTTTATGAAGCAACAACCCAGTTTAACGCTACGGGTTGGGCTCATCTGGATATCACTGACTTCGCCTACAACCACCAGAATGGAAGAAACCTGCTGGTCTTGTGTGAGGCCAATTTTGGCGGCACCGGAAGCAGCCCCTATCCCAAATTCCGTTACAGCACTGCCGGCAACAGGCATCAACACTGGAATACCGACACCAATCCTCCTCTAGAAGGCGGGAGCGTAAATGCAGATAGGCCGAACATCACCTTATCTGGCATTACAAAAGCCCCTTCCATCGTTACCTTCCCAACAACTTATAATTTTGGGACTCTTAGCACAGATGCTTTCCCGCCGCTTAACTGGACAAAGCATGACGGCGTTTTGGCTAATCCCACCGTGCTGGGCGCAGCAGGCACCGGTAAATGGGTTCAGGGTAATTGGAAGAACGATAATTCTACTCCCAATAAAGCAGCAAGAATGAACATCTACGGCAGTTCTGCGGTTGGATGGCTTATTTCTCCGCCCATTAATATTCCTGCCGCTGGTTATGAACTGATGTTCGACGTCGCTTATATGGCCTATTATAACAACAATCCCCCTGCGATGACTGGCACTGACGACAAATTCGCAGTCCTGATTGGCAACGGCACAAGCTGGACTCCCGCTAATGTCGCGCGTATGTGGGATAATGCAGGTTCGCCTTATGTCTTGAATAACATTCCTCCTGCGGGCATGCCTGTGACTCTTCCCTTTGGCGCAGCCGGAACCTACCGCGTTGCCTTCTATGGCATCTCAACCGTAAGCAATGCGGATAATGACTTGATGGTGGATAACATCACCTTCCGCCAAACCCCGTCAACCCCCATCTTCGCTCTTAGTCCCAATGTTTCAAGCTGGAATTTTGGTTCAACGATGATCAATACTGCTGCTACAAAACAGTTTACCATCACCAATACCGGTGGTGGAACGATCAACCTCAGCAGCGTAGTTTGTTCCAGCACATATTACAGTATCAGTGTAGCTCCCACAGACCTTGCACTTACTGCCGGTGAATCTACAAACTTCACCGTACAGTATCTGCCCACCGCCGCAGGAACTAATCACCCTGGGACACTTGCTATTAACGCAAGTACAGGCGGGCAGACTATGAACCTTGTAGGTAGCTGCTATGACCCCATCATCGCCAGCTTCCCATGGTCTGAGAACTTTGGAACTGAATCTTCGCATTGGCCGGTTGAATACTGGACTAATTACGAGGGCTACTACCCTACGACTCTATATGAGACTGCGCGCTGGGGCAGAGGTAATTGGCTAAATGGACCCTCTGGCAACAACGCTGCCAAAATCAGCATCTATGGCAGCAATTTTGCAAGCTGGCTAATTACGCCTCCCATCAATATCCCGGCTACCGGCTATGAACTCAGGTTCGATCTCGGTTTAACCAATTATAGTACCACCACTGCTGCTATTGCCGGTGCACAACCGGACGATAGATTCATCGTAGCGATCAGCAATAGCCCGGATATGAGCAACCCCACCATTCTGCGTGAATGGAACAATACCGGCTCGCCTTATGTGTTTGATGCGATCCCCAATACCGGAATCAAGACGGTCATCAATCTGGGTGCTTATACCGGAATTAAATACATCGCTTTTTATGCTGATACTTCGGTTGATAATGGTTGGAACGACCTTTTTGTGGATAATGTGAACGTCCGCATCACTCCCACTGCACCCAGCATCACGCTTTGGCCTACGCCTCTGTACTTTAATGGCACAGCGATAAATACTCAAAGCGAGTATCGCAACATAGGAATCGCCAATACCGGTAACGGCACAATCAACCTTAGTGTAGCCGACTTCAGCCTGATTGGAGCAGACGCAGGACATTTTGAATACATTAGTTCCGCTTTGCCCGCTGCTATCGCCGCTGATCAATCTATAAATATACCAGTGCGTTTTGTCCCCAGTTCTGTAGGAGAGAAATCTGCTATCCTTAGGATTCGCTATGCTGGGATAGATTATAATATGGAGCTAAAGGGAACCGCAGTCTCTGAAACTGCCCTCTTGGAAGGCTTCGAAGGTGGTGTGATCCCCTCAAACTGGACCGTCCACAATGTCGATGGTGGTAACAAGCTGTGGGACGCTATGACATTAAATCCTCGCACCGGTACCTATGCTGCCCGTGCACGAAACGAAGGCCCAGGATGGACCAATAATGATTGGTTGATCACTCCTGCACTGCAAGTTAGATCCACCACCACTGATAAAATCAGCTTCTGGATGCGAACCGAATCTGCCAGCACTGATAATGTCTGGCAGGTCTTGATCTCCACTACGGACACCAATCCCAGCTCCTTCACCATGATCGATCAGGGAATGGGAATAATGCCCGAATACGTCCAAAAAACCTACCATCTGGATAGCTATGGCGATGCCGTAATTTATCTGGCTGTACGCTACATAGGCAACCAAGCTTACGCCCTGCTTGTAGATGATTTTGTGGGCCCCGAACTCTATGTGGCACCTGTCCCACCTTTGGCAGCCACCCTTGTATCGCCCGCAGACGGAGCTACAGATATTACGTTGGATACAACCCTGAATTGGGCCAGCGGCGGCGGGCAGGTGGATGGCTACAAGCTATCGCTGTGGGAAGATCTCTCTACGCACGCAGTTGAGATAGTAACAGATCTGGACCT
>JAJBAW010000018.1 GCA_020532545.1 Candidatus Cloacimonadota bacterium
GAAATGATCCTGGTGGGAATACCGAGCTCCCGACAGCTTGCGCAGGCCGGGGATTTGGCGCTGGTAAAGACTGCCGCAGCAATCTCCACCGGCAAATCTCGCTCAGCAAAAAAACGGTAAATCGCCAAGAGGTTTGACCCCCGCGATTTACCGCTGCTAAGTGTGATTATTCGCTGAATTTTAGGTGGAGATCCTGCCACTGTTTCTCATCTACCTCAGAGGGCGCTTGATTCATCAGATCGGTAGCCTTGAGCGTTTTGGGGAAGGCGATGACGTCCCGGATGGAATCTGCCTGGCAAAGAATCATGATCAGGCGGTCCAGACCGGGGGCTATACCGCCATGAGGCGGGGTTCCGTATTTCAGGGCATCCAGAAAAAAGCCAAAGCGGTCTTTGAGCTCGGTTTCACTGTAGCCCAAAACATCAAAGATCTTCTTTTGCAGGTCATAACGGTGGCAACGGATGCTGCCGCCGGCTACTTCCATGCCATTGCAGACCATGTCGTAAAGCTGTCCGCGGATTTCGCCGATCTTTTCGGGAATATCCAGCCAGGGAATGTGTTCTTCTTTGGGCAGGCTAAACATGTGATGCGCCGGCTCCCAAGCTGTGCCGTCTTCATTGGGCATAAACAGCGGAAAATCCGTGATCCAGCAGAAGGCTAAAGCTTTGGGATCATATAGGTTCAGATCCTTGGCCAGTTGATTGCGCAAAAAGGCCAGGACTTTAGAAGTAGTATTGTAAGAATCTGCTACAATGGCCAGAAGGTCACCCGGCTGGGCTTTAGCAGCTTCGATCATGTCCGCAGCCTCACTGGTGGACAAGAACTTGCTGATGCCTGTCTCCAGGCCGCTATCTGCCACCTTGGCAAAGGCCACGCCCTTACCACCCAGATGCTTGGCGAGATCCACCAGGGCATCCTGCTGTTTGCGGGAAAAAGCTGCTCCGCCTGGGATTGCCAGAGCTTTGATCACTCCGCCAGAGGCCAGACAGTCCTTAAAGACCTGAAACTCGCTGCCCACCAAAATTTGGGAGAAATCTACCAATTCCAGAGCAAAGCGCAAGTCCGGCTTATCACAGCCATAGCGATCCATGGCCTCTTGATATACCATTCTGGGGAAGGGCAGAGAAAGCTGCACACCCTGGATTTCGGCAAAGATCGTGTGCATCAGCCTTTCCAAAAGATCAAGAATCTGGTCTTGAGTGGCAAAGGAGAGCTCGATATCCAGTTGGGTAAATTCCGGCTGACGATCCGCCCTGAGGTCCTCATCCCGAAAGCAGCGCGCAAGCTGATAATAGCGGTCAAAACCGGCGATCATCAGGAGCTGTTTAAAGATCTGCGGACTTTGGGGGAGCGCATAAAACTTGCCCGGATGCACACGGCTGGGCACCAGATAGTCTCTGGCACCTTCCGGTGTGCTCTTCATGAGCATGGGTGTCTCGATCTCATAAAAGCCTTCCGCATCCAGGAATCTGCGCATCAGCGAGGTTACTTTGGCGCGGGTGGTGATGATCTTCTGCAGATAGGGGCGTCTGAGATCCAAATAGCGATAGGTGAGCCGCAGATCTTCATCCGCCATAGCCACACCATCTATCTGAATGGGCAGAGGCAGCGTATCATTCAGGATAGAAAGCTCGCTGGCATCTATCTCCAGTTCTCCGGTGAGCAGGCCCTGATTGATATTGCCTTCACTGCGACGGGCCAAAGTGCCGGTCACAGCCAGCACATATTCGTTGCGCACCTTCTCTGCTTTGGCAAAGATAGCCTGCTTTTCAGGATGAATCACGATCTGGATGATGCCTTTCACATCTCTGAGATCCAGAAAGATCAGTCCTCCCAGATCGCGCCGTTTGTGCACCCAACCCATCACCGTGACCACGGTATCGATGGCCTTGATGTCCAATTCTGCGCTGTAATGGCTGCGTTTCAATGAGCCGAGATTGTCCATTATTTATCAGTCCTTTAGTTCATTTTGATGTCTTCGTATATCTTGTCGATATCGCGTATATCCTCACCCAAATAGTCGAGCATATAGCATTTGTCCAGATATTCTTCGTCTGGATTGATGATCTTATTGTTGATGAATTCCTCATCCATTATCGCCATAGCTGCTTTATTGGGAGTAGGATACATGATGTATTCAGAATTGCGCTTGGAGACGTCTTTATCGAGCATAAAGTCGATGAATTTGTAGGCCAAGTCTTTGTTCTGGCTATTCCTTAGCATCACGATGTTGTCCATCCACATGGCTGCGCCTTCTTTGGGCAGGATGAAATCCAGATCAGGGTTTTCATTCATCTGTTGCAGAGCATCGCCATTGTAGGCCTGAGCCAGCCAGGTGGTGCCATCTTGCAGCTCGTTCTTGTAAGAATCGCTGTCAAACTGGGTGATATTACGATCCCAGATTTTTAGCACTTCATGCGCGGCTGCCAGAGCCTCGGGCGTGGTATCATTCACAGAATATCCGCTAAAGATCAAAGCTGCGCCGATCACTTCCCGGGCATCATCCAGCATGGTAATCTTGTTTTTGCCCTCAAAGAAAGAATCTCCCAGGATGTTCCATCCCCCTGAGGCCACTATTTCCTGTGGTACAAACTTCTTGTTGTACATCAGTCCGGTGAGTCCCCAGGCATAGGGAATGGAGAGCTTATTTTCGGGATCAAAAGAGCGGGCTTTAGCCAGCAATTGCGGGCTGAGGTTACTGCTATTGGGAAGTTTCGCCATATCCAGCTCTTCCAGCAGGCCCAGTTCGTTTAAGATGCTGACGTGATCTCCGCTGGGGAAGATGATATCAAAGCTCTGCACCGAGCTTTTCACCTTGGTGAGCATGTTTTCATTGGAATCGAAGGTGCTGTATTTGACTTTGCAGTCATTGGCATCCTCAAATTCTGTGATGAGGCCTGGATCGATGTAATCGCTCCAATTAAAAATATATAGGGTGGGCTTTTTTTTGCCACAGCCTGTAATGCCAATCAGTGTAATCAGCAGCACCAGAGCGAATAATAAAGTAATTCTTTTCATTTTAACCTCCATTGGTTTGGGTTTTCATCATGTTTCCGGCATCCGTCAAACCCTTTATGGGGTTCACAAATTGCAGAGCAATCCAGCCGGTAAGAAAGAACAAGAGCAGAGACAGGATGGAGTATCTGATATCTCCACTTACGTGCGCAATCCATCCATATAGTATTGGACCAATAATGGAAGACAACCTGCCTGTCAAGGTATAAAATCCGAAGAACTCGGCCTGACGGTCGTGAGGAGTGAGCATAGACAGCATGGTTCTGCTGTTTGACTGACTGCTGCCGATGGCCAATCCGGCCAAAAGTCCCACAAAATAATATTCAAAGGCCGTGCTGCAGAAAAAGGCCCAGATCACCACCGAAATCCAGACTAATAGCGAGATCGAGAGCGACAGCTTGACCCCCTTTTTATCGGTGAGCCAGCCAAAGAGAGCGGAGCCCAAAATCGAGGTGAATTGCGCCAGCACAAAATAGATAATCATATCCTGAGTATTCATGCCAAAGCGGGTGATGCCATAGATGGAGGCAAAGACGATCACTGTGGTAATACCATCATTGTAGATGAAATAGCTGAACATGAACTTCAGCAGCTCCGGGTAGCGCCTCATGTTTTTCACCGAGCTATACACCCTGCGATATGCTGTTTTGAAGTAATTTGTGCGCTTGGAAGGCAGCCTTAGTTCTTTGAGCCAGAAGAAGGTAAAGAGGCTGAACACAAAGAAATGCACCGAGATCATGGGAAAGACCCAGCGGACATCGTATTGGATGATGACCAGAGAAATTACCAGGGACAGCAGACCGCCCAGATAGCCCAAAGCCCAGCCAAAACCCGATACTTTACCTATATTATTCGGCGTGGTGATCTCGGGCAGAAAGGCATCGTAAAAGACATTGGCAGAATTAAAACCGTAATTTGCAATGATGAAGAAGATCATGCCTTTCGAGATTTGCCCCGGACCCACAAAATACAGGAGCGCGGTAAAGATGATGGTGATATAAGTATTAATAAAGAGGAACTTCTTTTTGGAGCGGGAATAGTCCGCCACTGCACCCAGGATGGGAGCCGTAAGTGCCACCAAGGTCATGGATATACCTACCGCCAGTCCCCAGAGCATTTCGCCACTAGTCACATCTCCGCCCACCACCACATTCATGAAATAGACGCTGTAAACCACAGTGACGATGATGGTGGTAAAGGCTGAATTCGCAAAATCATACATCATCCAGCCAAAGAGTTGCTTACTCAGCTTCATAGCCCCTCCCCCAGTCTGATGGCGGTCATGGGGCTAAAGATCTCGGCAATATCCTCTTTGGGAGCCGCCACAAAGATCTGCCCACAGCCACAGGCCAGATCGCGTATGCGCTGGCTGTGCTGGGCATCCAGTTCTGCAAAGATATCATCAAAAAGCAGGATGGGCACTATGCCCGTGGTTTCCTTCACCAGATTGGCCTGGATCAGTTTGAGGATGATCACCGCGATGCGTTTTTGCCCTTGGGAGGCAAAGCTCTGCATAGTGTTTTCCGAAATGCGGAAGTTGTAATCATCCAGATGCGCCCCTACCAGGCTACGCTGCCACAGCAGTTCTTTGGGCGCGATGTTCTCCAGATGCGCTATCAGGCTATCCTGATCCAAAGCAAAAGCATCTTTGAGAGCCGGTTCATAAGAGATGCTGACCTGCCGGGTATTATCCGAAATCCCGGCAAAATCTCCCTGCAGCTCGGCATTGAGCAATTCCAGATACTGTTTCCGGTAAGGATACAAGGCCAGTAGCGCTTCGACAAAGCGCAGGTCCCAGCTACGTTTTTCGCTCTTGCCATGCTCTGTTTTGAGCAGGCGATTGCGTTGATCCACGATATGTAAATAGGCCCTCAGCAAGGCCAGATAGGCGGGGAAAAGCTGCGAGATGGCAAAGTCAAAATACTGCCGGCGAATCCGGGGCGAACCATTGATGAGGCCGATATCATCCGGGGCCAGATAGATCACCTTTACCCGGCTCACCAGGTCGCTGAGTTGCCTGCTGAGCACATCGTTGATCTTCAGGATCTTGCGGTTTTCCACGTAGGAGAGCTGCACAGCCAGATCGTTATCCAGATCGGTCTTATAGCGGGCAGTCAGCACAAAACCCGCGGCCTGCTGCCGCACCAGATCGCCATCGGAATGATAGCGTATGGATTTGCCGATCGAGGTATAGGCTATGGCCTCCAGCAGGTTTGTCTTCCCACTGCCATTGGGGCCAATGATCAGGTTTCCCTCTGGCTCAAAGCCAAACTTTTGCTGCTCGTAACTCCTGAAATCGTGCAGCTCGATACTATGCAGCTTCAATCTTTACAAGAGCAATTAGGAACGAAGAGGCATCAGCAAAAAGGTGATCTCTTCGTTTTCTTTATTTTCCTGATTGTAGATCATCATGGGGTCTTTGGAAGTACCCAGCTTGATCACCACTTTCTCGCTATCCACCGCATCCAGGATGCCCAGCATATAGCGATAGTTGAAGGACACTCCGGTGTGACTGCCCTGAAAGCTGTAGTCTTCGAGATTTTCTTTGGCATCGCCGGTATCGCGATCCGAGGTATTCACTTCAAAGAGTTCACTATCGAGCTCAAAACGGATGCGCAGGTTATCGTCCGGAGCCACCAAAGCTACACGGCGAATGGCTTCCCTCAGGGTTTCCTTTTTGATGATAAATTGGTTTTGCAGAGTGTCCACAAAGGCTTTCTGATACTCGGGGAATTTGTGCTCAATCACTTGAGAAAAGACCAGAAATTTATCGTAGGAAAAGATCACTTTGCTGTGTTCGATCAAGACTTTCACTTCTTTGCTGCCGTTTTCCAGTATTTTTTGCAGGAAGGCCAGAGTCTTTACCGGGATGATTCTTTCGATCACACTGTCTTCACTAGCATCCTCTTCGGAAGAGGCAGCAGCGCCTTCCTGAGTTCCCAGGAGGGTGGAATTGTTGATCTTGATCTCAGCTACTTTGCGGCCATCGGTGGCGGCCATCAGATGTGAGTTCTTCATGATCTTCCAGCACACACCGGTCAATACGGCCCGATTGACATCGGTGGATACGGCAAAATTGGTTTTGGAGATCATGCGGTCGAAAAGAGCGGCATTGATCACCAGAGCTTTGTCAAAATTGACCTTGGGAACTTCCGGGAATAAGGTGTGATCTGCGATCAACAGATTATAATCGATCTTATTGCACTGGATCATCAGCGCTTCGTCATGGCGCCAGAAATTGATCACCGCTTCCGGCATTAAATTGATAATCTCGTTAAAATGCCGGGCTGATACGGCAATCGTCCCACTTTCACTCACGGCAGCGGCAAATTCCACTACCACAGTGATTTTCAGATCCGACGTGGTGATGCGTACCAGGGAGGTCTCCTCTGAAGCCTGGATCAAATAATTGGTCAGAATGGGAGAGGCATTTTTGGCGGGAGCTACGCTCACCAAATGCTGTATGCTGGAGAGCAATTCCTTTTTTTCTATGGCAAATCTCATGATAACCCCTATAAAGTTTTTCTTTATAGCCAAGATTTTTTAGATTTCGGATTCCGTCAATGCTTTTCTTGGAAAGCCACTTTGCTCCGGGCATAAAAACAGGGGGCGGAGAGCCCTCTTTACTGTGTGTCGCGTGAGTTCTGTGTCTTTTGGGCAATTATCTTTGCAGCGCCAAACTGCTTTATCGATGCTCCTTTAGAGCTCGCAGTTTGCCGGCACATTTCAGCGTTGCAGGTTCTGCGCCAATCTTTATAAAATCCCGGCACTTGCTTGATACTTTAATTCAGTATTAAGCTGCCTTCGACTCGAGATGACTCGAGCAGCTAAGTCATCTCGAGTCGAAAGCGCGTTAAAAGCACGTCAGGGAAAGGAGTGAGGAGTGGCTGAGCATCCGGGATATATCACCGCATAATCCTCCCCCAATACGGTTCAAGATCGCAGTAAATACTCCTTTAATCCCGGCTCAAGATCTTAGCAAACAAGTACCATCGGGACGTTACTTTTGATAGCAATAGACTGCTGTACAGAGGACTGAGTGCTGTAGTCACGGCATTTCAGATAGCTCATAGAAACAATATTTCAGATGGCAATTGGCGACCAAGCCCAAGCAGGATTTCATAAAAAAAGTGGGAAACCTGCAATTTCCTATTTGATAAAATCTAGAATTTGATTAGCTTATGTTTATCATTCAGGCAGAGTAATGTGCCTGAATCTAAGATCATAACTTAAAAGGAGTTACTAATGAGACATAACCCGCGATCCGTAATTACGGTACTTTCGCTTAGTTTGTTTTTCATCATGGGAATAGTTCCTGCCCTGCAGGCCTTGCCCCTCTTTACTTTTAGCGTGGACAATCTGGAAGGGAACGACCGCACCGGCAATTGGGTCTATGATGCAGATGGTGCATCTATGCCCTCTCATGATGCCAATCCCCTCACCTTTGGAGCCAGCAGTCCACATTTTTATGCCGAGAAAGTCGTAGAAAACGGCACCCTGATTTGTACTGCAGAAAACGTCGCTCTGGCGGCCAATCCTGCCGAAATCACCATCCATTTTAATACCTTCGAGCTGGTCTCGTTCACCCGGATCAATACCACCGATCCTGCTTTGCCCTGGAACGTCCTTGGTCAAGCCGGAGACCGCCGGGTTTATTCCAATGCCAATGGTTACATCGCTCTCAATGGAGTTCCCAAGCTCTATATGAAAAACGCGACCTTCGTGATCACCACCCCTTACCCCACCCAGGCGCAGATCCGTACCTGGGCCACCTGGTTCCCCCCTCTGGGGGCCTGGGTTGGTAGCATCGGTTCTGGTGCTCCGCAGACCGGATATGGCTTTGGTGACGTGGATCAGGACATTTCAGATCCCGCTTGGGCTGCCCTCTTTGCCGCCTCAAATTTCAAAATTGATCTGGCAATGGTTGGCATTACCAGCGTCGTGCTGCCCACTCAGGGACTGTTCGATTTTGATCTCGAAATATCTCCGGCCGTGATCCAGCAAGAAACCGACAATGATGAAACCAACACTGGTTCCTTGGGCTTCCCAGCTCAGAACGTGGTGGTAGAAGTAACCAGCAGCGTTCCCGGTGGTGCTGCAGGCGATATGAACAGCGTGTATATCAATGAGATTCAGCAGACTCCCACAGGTGCCCTGCCAGTCGGCCTGAGCTTCGCTACCACCAAATATTGGCTCCTGGGCAGCACCTACGATTCCTTCAATCTCAGGATCACCTTTAGCCTGAGTTCGGCAGATTTTGCCAAGGGTCCGGGCGATTGGAGAATCCTCTTCCGTCCCTATCACACGGCTCCCTGGATTGTGTGGACAGATTATACCCTGCTGGATAGTGCGCACATCCGGGCAAATAACATAACCCAGCAAGGGGAATTTGCCATAGCTTCACCTCTGGATGAGACTCTGCCCGTGGAGATGTCTTCCTTTACTGCCTATGTGAATAGCGACAACCTCGCAAGCTTGAAATGGGTGACCGCTTCGGAAACAGCCATGCAAGGCTTCCTGGTTTATGCCAATACTGCGGCCTCGCTGAATACAGCGCTCCAGCTCACCCCGAATGTCATTCCTGCCCAGAATTCATCCTCCGGGGCCAGCTACAGCTTTACAGCCGTTGATATCACCGCAGCCGGAACTTACTATTTCTGGCTCGAAGCCCGCAGCCTGGATGGCAGCAGCCAATATTACGGACCAAACATCGTGAAGCTGAGCGATCCTGAAGACACACCCGCTTTGCCGATTCGCACCTCTCTACAGGCTGCCTACCCCAATCCGTTTGTCTCCAAGGCTACGATCAGAGCCGAGATCAAAAATGGAGAACAGGCCCGCCTGGGAATCTATAATGTAGCAGGACAATTGATCAAGTCTTTTGACCTGATTCAAGGCTCCCATGAACTCGATTGGGATGGCAAAGATGCCAGCGGAATGCAATGCGCCAGTGGAGTTTATATCTATAGATTGACCAGCCCTACGGCTAGTGAATCCAGGAAGATGATCCTGATGAAAAACTAAGGGCTGAAGTTTAGGCTTCAAGCTTATAATTGATGATAGCGCAGGTCTTTGGGCCTGAGCTATTTTTGTGGGTTCGATTTCGGGCATAGCGCTGTCTTCAGACGGTGTGTCTTCTGGCTTTTGCAGCTCTGCATTGGCGCAATGCTGGATTGGATGCGTCCCCAAGTCCAACAAGGCCAGCGGCCTTGACGAAAGAAGAACCGGTTTGAAGCAAGGGAAGGTCACAGCTCATGTAGGCCTTGAAATGTTAAAAGAAAAGGTCATAACTTAGATAGGCCTTGAAGAGAAATGTACTAGCTCACATTATCCTAGAAAGACGATAGGTGGCGGTTTTTAACCGCCATTCCACGAGCTACCGCCCGGGATAAGACGATTTCCGGGCCTTTTAAGGCACGGGTAGGCGTGTCTCTATGGATATAATTGCCACAGGTTTTGAAGGCGGATTCCATACTAGGCCTTGCATCTTCGTCGCCAAAGCAAGATACTTCATGAAATATAAGACCCAGCTGCGGTGTCCCCGGCCTTAAAAGGCCGGGAAATCGTCTTGAGGAGGTCAATAGCATGCTGCACAAGGGCTAAAGCCCTTGCCTAACGTCTTTCAAGGCAGTTATATGAATGTGGATAGGGTGTAGTGCTGTCTTCAAAAGGAGATTCCTCTGGCTTTCGCAGATCTGACTCGCCGTCTGAAGACAGCGTTACATGTTGAGCTCTCTAGCTTTGAATACAAAGCCCAAATAAGTGAAGATAAAATGAACGAACGCTAAGCTCTGTGTTGGCGCACTGCTGGATTGGATGCGTCCCCAAGTCCAACAAGGCCAAAGGCCTTGAAAACAGTCGGGTAAGCCCAAAAAGAGCAAGTTTCCTGCTCTGTACACGAGACCTGTACAATCCAGCAACCCCCCACCCTATCCACTAACCATTATACTCTTTATCCGTGTCAATCCGTCTAATCCGTAAAATCCGTGTGACTATTATTTCACAAGCTCTGAAGACAGCGTTAGGTGCTGAGCTCTCAGGCTTTAGCAGAGGTGACTCGCCGTCTGAAGACAGCGTTACGGTGCGCGAAAATGCAGTATTGAAAGCCCAAAATAAAAAGCCCGGAACAACGCTCCGGGCTTTTTTATACTATCTGATCAGCTTATTTCTTTCTGGAAAGATTCTGAGCAGTTTGTTTTTCTTTGTGTGTGAGTTTGCTAAAATCAAGCACCAGGTTGCTGGCGATGAAGATCGAGGAATAGGTACCAAAGATCACACCCAGGCAGATCGCAAAGGCAAAGTCGTGCAAGACGGCTCCACCAAAGAGATATAGCGAGAAGGCTGTGAAGAATGTGGTTACAGAGGTGATAGCCGTACGGGACAGGGTCTGATTGATAGAGTGATTGATCACCTTTCCCATAGGTTCTTTCCGATTGGCTTTCAGATCTTCGCGGATGCGGTCAAAGATCACGATCGTATCATTGATGCTGTAACCCACGATGGTGAGCAGGGCCGCAAGGATCTGAACGGAGATCTCTTTTCCGGTAAGGGCAAAGATACCCACGATGATGATGACGTCGTGCGCCAGAGCCACTATAGCCATCAGGCCAAAGGTGAGCTCAAAGCGGAACCAGATATAAACAATCATCAGGATCAAGGCAATAGCCACTGCAAGCAGGAATTGAGTGCGAAGCTCACCGCCCACTTTGGGGCCCACTTCGTAAATCTCCTGGATCACTTCAGAATTCATATCGCGTCCCTTCACATGCTCTGGGAAGTTGTCTTTGATGATCTGAATGACACGGGTTTTGGTATCAGCGGATACCTCATCATCGGCCTGCTTGCTTTTGAGCTTGATCATAAAGGTAGAAGCATCTTCTGCACCTACATGCTGAATCTCAGCTTCGGGGAAGCCGTTTTCCATCAGGATACTGCGCATATCTTCTATCTTAACAGGGCTCACAGAGCTATCCAAAGCTGAAAGATTAACTTTAGCGGCCACGCCGCTGGTAAAGTCAATACTCCAATTCAATCCACGGGTAAAAAGACCAACGAGTCCAGCGAGGACGAAGATGATAGAAATCACATAAGTTATCTTACGGATCTCCACAAAAGGAACGTGTGTATTACTAAATATTCTCATCATTCTCTCCTTACACGCTAAACGTCTTTTTGGTTCCGGTTACTACAAAGGTATCGAAGATAGAGCGCACAAAAACCAGCGCGCAGAACATCGAACCGATGATTCCGATGGTGAGGGTAAGGGCAAAGCCACGAACGGGGCCGGTGCCGAATTGATAGAGCACGGCAGCAGCGATCAGGGTGGTGATATTCGCATCCCAAACCGTGATGCCCGCGCGTTTGTAGCCAGCGTCCACTGCGGAGCGAGGGGTCTTGCCAGCATCCAGCTCTTCGCGGATACGTTCAAATACCAGGACATTCGCATCCACTGCCATACCTATGGTAAGCACGATGCCAGCGATACCGGGCAGGGTAAGGGTGGCGCCAAAAGCGGTCAGGATCGCCAGAATAAAGCCCACATTAAAGATGAGGGCAAAGTCTGTAATCAGACCGGAAAGTTTGTAATAAAGAGCCATGAAGATCATAACTATGCCCAGGCCTATCATGCCTGCCATCGAACCACTGCGGATACTGTCGGAGCCCAAAGTGGCACCGATGATGGAAGTGGAAATTGGCTTGATGGGAGCAATCAGGTTTCCGGTATTGAGCACGATGGCGAGTTCATTGACCTCGGAAGAAGTGAATCTTCCGGTGATCTGAGCTCTGCCGCCGCCAATGCGTTCCTGAATATTGGGAGCAGAGTAAACCACACCATCCAGAACTATGGCCAGACGCTTGCCTACGTTGTCCGCAGTTACGCGTTCAAATTTGCGGGCACCTTCGCGTTTCATCTCGATGGAGACATAGGGCTTGTTTGCCACACGGGGATCGGTGGAGGTGGAAGAGCCGTATTCGACCTTGGCTCTGGCCAGATCGCCACCGGAAAGTTCCACTGCTGAAGACAAGACGTGCAAGGCACGGTCTGATCTGGGGCTAGCTGCATCAGCGCGCTCCAGAGCAAGCTGCCAACCGGCAGGCACCATCTGTTGAAACAGAGAATCGGCCAGCAAATCCTGAATCAAGCGGATGCTGTCAAATTGAATCTCTTGATCCATTTCGCCAGGGCGGATGAGGCTGCTGAAAACTCCAGCTACAGTTGTTTGATTCAAAGAGTCGGATTCTGGCAAAATGGCTTTATCCAATTCTTCCAGCTTTTTCAGGGCTGGGAATCTATCGAGATTGGCACTGACATTGGCGTCTATGCTGTCCAAAACCCGTTTGGCTTCGTCGGGCTGGGCTACTACACGGAATTCCAGCATAGCGGTTTGTTTGATCAGGTTTTCTGCCGCTTCGAAGTCGCTGACTCCAGGCAATTGAACCATGATTCTTTTTTCACCGAGTTTCTGGATAGTAGGCTCGGCTACGCCAAATTGGTCAATACGCTCGCGGATGATTTTAATATTCTGTTCTACTGCGCCACGTGCGTCCGCAGCAGAGAGTTGGGAAGTATCTACTTCCAAAAGAATCTGCATTCCGCCCTTCAGATCAAGCCCGAGCTTGAGTGTGTGCTTTGACCACCACCCAGGCAAATTCGGGATCGCCAAAGGAGCCAGATAAAATGCTGTCACTAATATGAATATGATTATTGAAAGACCTCGCCAGGAAAACTTCTTCATTGGCTTTTGCTCCCTTCTTCGTTAATTTTCACTATATTTCATTGTGTTTGTCCCAAAAGTCTGATCGGGCTCTATCCGTCAAGATATTTTTAAAATAATCGTTTTGTATTCAGTCAGAGGAATCCTTACTTAGGCTCATAGCGCTGAATACTCGCTGTCCATCTTGAGACCTTCTTTTAGCAAGTAGAAGAAGGCCTCAAAAGTATCAAAAGAATGAATCTGTCAAAGAGCTTAGGCCGGATTGGTCTTGAAGCCTATACCTTTGTTTTCTCCAGGGTTCTGTCCGTGAACTTTGACTTCGCCGTGCTGCTTTTCAAAAGTCGCGATATTCTGCTCCAAAAGCTGTAAAAGCTGCTTGGCATGAGAGGGCGTCATCACCACTCTGGTGTAGATTCTGGCATCGGGCAGGCCGGGCAGGATTCTGCCACAATCCAGGATAAATTCTGAGGGCGAATTTGTGATCATAAAGAAATTCGCATACGTTCCTTCGCCGATCTTCTCGTCGAGTTTGATGTTCAGTTGTTTTTGAGGGGGATTTGGGTTTGCCATGTTTTACTCCTTAATTAGTCAAGTTCTTGTAGTTTAATTACCCTGCCATTTTGCAGGATGTTTTCATATAATTTGTAAAAGTGGGGTGACTGGCGGCAGATATCGGAATTCGCCAGAATAATCAGATAGCTTTTGGCTCTACTGAGGGCTACGTTCAGCTTTCGATCCACTCTGCCATCGCTGCTGAGCGATTGCAGGCTGCCCAGGCTGGATACACTATGCAGAGGGTAGCAAAGGATGATGATGTCGCGTTCGGAGCCTTGATAGCGCTCCACGGTGTCGATACTGATGCCTTCGATCTCCCCCCGCAGGGCATGGATCATCACCCGGTAGGGAGCCACGATGCCGATATCGGTATCCGGACACTCTATCGCCCCAGCTTGCTGCAGATCATTTACGATGCGAACCACGGCGCTCACTTGTTTGGGGTCATAATAGTCCTGCTCCGCAGGTGGACAGTCTATCCAGAGCAGTCTTTTGCTGAGATATTCGGGTAATACTGCCTGCGAGGGCTCTGCACTTTGTTCGGGACGCACGGGCTTCAGCTTGTTCTCATAATAATGCGAAATCAAGCCGGCAATTTCTTTGTGCATCCGGTAATGATTGGTAAGCATCGCAGTATGTTGGTCCCAGGCTTTGGCTTTGTGCACGCGGAAGAGTCTTTCCATCAGGGATTGATCGATGCGATCATATTCCAGTTCAGAAAGCGGATTGTCTGCAAAAGTGTAATCCAGAGGACTCTGGACACAGATGGCGGGCAATTGGTTCTGATCGCCGATTAAGATGCACTTTGGTGCCAGGCTCACCAGGCCCAAAAGCGAGGGCTCCAGGATCTGAGACGCTTCATCTATGATCATCTCATCCAGCTTGGTGATGCGTTTCAGATCCCGCTGCCAGGATGTGGCACTCTGGGTGGTGGCAATAAAGATGCGGTTTTCCCTCAGCAGAGCATCCATCTCCCCATAACGCTTGTCTCGCATCAGGTTATTCAAGAGTTCGGCTTCGATCAATTGGGAATTGCCACTGCGGATAAAGGGGATCTTGCGCGCTCTCAGGCAGAGGCAGATCTCGTCCACAGCCCGGTTTGTAAAGCTGAGCACCAGCATCTTCTTGTCGGTTTCTTTATAAAAACTCTCGATATATTGGCCGATCAGGCCAGAGGTCTTCCCGGTGCCGGGAGGGCCCTGAACGATGTATAGTTCTGTGGCGGCCTGCATCTGTTTGATTACCTGTTCGCCTTCGTTTGAGGCAGATTCAGCTACATTTGTGACCGGCTCTCTGATACCTAAATAGAGATCGCGGAGCTCTGGATCTGCTTCCAGGAAAGTAGAAAGGGAGGCCAGGGGTTGGTACAAAAAGCTTTCAATGACATCATGTTCCAGGCACCAGAGCACGTTTGAGACCAGCTTGCGTTTGATGCCACCGCGAATATTGATCGTGATTTCCTTGGCGCCTAGCCTGGCGATCACACCCCGGATTATTTCCTGTTGATCCACCCGGCGTTCCTGCTGATAAAGCAGGATGATGTCGCCCTCGCGGAAGTCTGTGCTGGAAGGATCTGCAGTTAGTTCAAGCTGAATTTCACACTGATCGTAACTGAGGATCTTCAGATCCCCGATCATCTTGCCGGCTTTTTCCTGGCGGGATTTGTGCCAGAGGGCGTTTTGACCGTAGCTGCTTTCGGAGTGACCAGAGCCGATCTTCACCTGCCAGATCTCGCGGGCGATGCGCTTCACCTGCTCACAGTACCAGATATATTCAAAGTCACGCATATTCTTGATCATGCGTTTAAAGCGTTGCAAGCGCTCACTACTGAAGGGGTTGTAAGCCTCACCGCTCTGCAGGATCAGCCAATCAAAGAACCGCTTGGGATCCAAACTGAGCAAACGCATAATTCCCACAATGCGATTGCGGCAATGCAGTAGATTCTGCTCCCGCATCGGCATATTGGCCACATTGCGCAAGGCTTTATCCTGCCCGGCAGAATAGAGGATGCTGCTGGAGCCCAGATTGCTATCGCCATAGGCATTGCGGATGATGAGATTGTAGGCCACCACCTGATACATTTGGGATGGCCAGACATCATGCGGATGCGGTTTGCCGCTTTTGAGCTCGACGATGCTGTACTTGCCTTTTTGATGGTAAAGCAAATCCAGGCGTCCCTGCAATCCGTAGGCCGGACAGAGAAAGGAGGGCTCCAAAAGAAGATCATGCTTGCTGATCTGGGAGCAAAAGTCCTGGATCACAGGCAGATGGGTGCTCTGAATATTCCGAAAGATGCTGTTTGCGCTGCTGACACCGATCCCCACCATGGGGATGGACATGCTCTGGAGTCCGCTTTTGAACAGCTCCAGATAGTCCAGCTCGGGCTCGTGGATCAGAGTGTCAAACATGCTGTTCACCATCTGTCCCAAGAGCATCTTTTCGTTCGCTCCTTCGGAGAAGAGCCGACCCAATAAATACAGCTCCGGGAAGGATTCCTTGTCCGTCATGCACTCTGCTATCGCGGAGGCATCGACCAGGAAATCCGGTTCCAGAACGATCAAGGTGTGGGGGTTATCGATAAAGAAACCCGCTCTGCCGGCCACTTCACTGAGCTGGTGACAGTACAGACTGGCATATTGCCAGAGGCTGGGCATGAGGCTGCTGTATTTGGCTTTTTGGGGATTGCGCAGATCGTCGCGCAGCAGGATGTTCACACCTTCCCCATCTTCGGTAACTACCTGCAATTCCAGCCCGCTCACCTTGCCAGCGCTTTTGCTTTGCTCCCAGCTTTTGATCAGGCAGGAGAAGCTCTGTTTGGGCGCGCGATCGCGCTGGGGAAATTCTATGGCAGCAGACAGGAGCTCTTGCAATACGGGATGTTCAAAGCCTTCCGAGAGATGCCTTAAAAGAGTATATATACTGAGGGCGCCGGACATTACGCTGGTCTCAGAGGCAGCGGAAAGATCGCCATGAGTGACTTTGTTTGCCAGGATCCGAAGAGCATTGATCTGCCCCACGATCTGCTGAGGGGTCTGGTTTTGATCGTGATAATACTGCATTTGGGCAAAAAGCCCGCTAAAGCTCTGCTGCGCATCTGCCAGCAGTCCTTTATAGATCTGCTCCAGCAGTTGTCTTTGTGAGATCAGCTTGGAGCTATCCTTATCCTCACTGGTCAGGATGCTCAGGAGCTGCTCTGTCAGGGCTTGGGCCAGGGAAAGTTCCATTACTCTTCTTCGGCTTCCTCGCCACCCGCAAAGAAGGCTCTCACGAATCTTACGGTATGGAAATTCTCGATATCGTCGATGCTTTCGCCTATGCCCAAAAGCCGCACCGGAATCTCCAGGTTTTGCTTGATATTAAAGATGATGCCGCCTTTGGCAGTGCCGTCGAACTTGGTGAGGGCGATGCCGGTGAGCTTGATGGCTTCGTCGAAGTGCAGGGCTTGGGAAATGGCGTTTTGCCCGGTGGTGCTATCCACTACCAGGATGGTCTCATGAGGCGCCTGGGGGCAGGCTTTCTTGATGCTGCGATCGATCTTGCCCAGCTCTTTCATGAGGCGGTCTTTGGTATGCTGACGGCCGGCTGTATCGATCAGGACCACATCAAACTGCTCGCGCACGCCTTTGGCCACACCGTCATAGATCACAGAAGCGGGATCCTTGTTTGCCTCCGTGCGCAGTATCTGCACATTGGCACGTTCTGCCCAGATGGCAATCTGCTCGATAGCAGCGGCACGGAAGGTATCTCCGGCCACGATCAGGACTTTCTTGCCGGTTTTGGCAAAGACATTCGCCACCTTGCCGATTGTGGTGGTTTTTCCGGTGCCATTCACACCCACAAAGGCGACCACAAAAGGCTTGGCGTCTTCAGGAATCTCGAAGAAATCGTTTTCATCCGGGATATCTTTGAAGAGGATGTTTTGCATGATATCCACGAGGTAGATTTGGACCAATTCGGGATCGGTAATCTTGTCTATACGCACCTCTTCCCTGAGGCTGGTCAGAATCAATTCCGCCATCTCGGTGCCGGTGTCGTTTTTGATCAGAATCTCTTCGATCTGCTCAAAGAGTTCTTCATCCACCACCCCGCGGAGCTTGACTGCTTCGGCTATTTTATCTATAAATCCGGATTTGGATTTACTAAGTTTCTGACGCAGGTTTTTCAATTTACTGAACATGACTTTTCTCCGTTTCATTATGTTTATCATTGACATATTGATGCTATGCGTTAAGTTTGCAACATAGACGATATCGTCAATGAAAATGTGCTTGCACACCATATCTTTCGGGTTTCCGGGAGCTAAATATATATTGAGGAATATGATGAATAGATTTAAGATAGAGTACCTGTTGATCGTGATTTTACCAGTTTTGGCCAGTTGGATCGGATCCTTGCTGCCAGGCATGCAAAGCGGCCCTGGTGGTCCATCTCTGATGCACATCAGCCTGGGAGCGGCTCTGCTAACCGGCCTGATGGCCTTGTTTGTCAGATACTTAGCCGGGCAGTGGCATTATCTGATCGCCATAGTGGCCTCCATGCTCTATGCAGGTTTATCCCTCAGGGTGATGAACGCCCCCATCAGCATCCTGCCTCTTTTCCTGGTCAATCTGCTGTACTCCCTGCTCACCATCCTGATCATCAAGTTCGTCTTCTATATCAAGACGATATTCCGCTTTCGCACCATTCTCTTTGGCGTAGCGGGAGCCGCGATCTTCAGCGTATATCTGGCTTTCTTATATCAATTGCTCACCGTCCAGTTGCCCCAAGGTTTTTGGAATGCCACCTTTATGTATGGCCTCATTAGCTATGTCTTTATCGGCTTTGGCATGTCCATGGCAGATCTCATCATCCTGCGCCTGGATGTAGCAGAGCTCCAAAACCAGGGCGGCCAGGATCAGGACACCGAGGAAGATGATAGCTGATCGCGAGCATTTTGTGATAGAGCTGGCCGAAGATCAGCCGGTCAACGACATCTTTGCCGATGGACGGGATTTGTACCTGGAAATCGGCTCTGGCAAGGGGGAGTTTATCTCCCAATATCCCATCAGCCATCCCCAGTGGAATTTCATCGGTATGGAGATGAGTGAAAAGCGCATTCGCGTCTGCCTGAACAAGCTTTCTGTAGAAAAGAACCCCAACGTCCGCCTCCTCAGAGAAAAAGCCGATGCGGGCATAGCGAAGTTTTTTCTTCCAGAAAGCCTCTGTGGTGTCTTTATCCAGCATCCGGATCCCTGGCCCAAGCGCAGACATCATCGCCGGCGTCTTTTTCAACAGGATTTTCTGACCGCCCTGGCCGGCATCATGAAGCCGGGAGCACAGGTGCAGATCTCCACAGATCATGCCGATTACGCTGCCTGGATAGTAGCAGAGTTCTTCAAAAGCCCGCACTATTTATGCTTGCAAGATGATCCCATCCAAGGACATGGCAATCTGGATGAACACGTGGTCACCTGGTTTGAAAGAGAGCAAAGACAGCTAGGCTATCCCCCCAATTTTATGCTTTACAAGCGCATTTGAGGAGCACTATGAAATACGATTTTAACGCAAATCCCAGAATAAACAACACCCTGAATATGGTGGTAGAAACCATATCCTCTTTGGCAGAAGAGCAGCTCAAACACATCCAGCAACTCACCAAAATCGGGCAATCGCTATCCAGCGAGACCGATCTGAGCAAGATCTTTGACATGATCCTGGATGAAGGCGTGGCCTTTACCAAAGCAGACGGCGCCACCATCTACAGAGTCAATGATGATGCCACCGCACTGGAGTTTGAGATCGTCTATAATGGCAGCATGAAGGTGCGCCAGGGCGGTTCACACGGGGCGGTAAATTGGAAACCCGTGCCGCTTTATAGTGATGACGGCAGCCCAGAGCTCTCTCATATAGTCACCGCTGTCTATCACAAAAAGCAAGGCCTTTGTTTTGATGACGTTTACAAAGCGGAAGGCTATGATATCAGCGGCACGATCAGCTTTGACAAAAATTCAAATTACCGCTGTGAAGCCATGCTGACCATCCCTCTGAAAGACCATGAAGACACGGTCCTGGGCGTGATCCAATTCATCAATCCTCTGGACGCTGCTGGCGAAGTAACAATCTTTAACGATGAACACCGGGCCATGCTATCCTCGCTGGCTTCTCAGGCTGCCATCACTCTGTCCAATCGCAAACTGATCGAAAGTCTGGAAAACCTCTTGATGGAATTTATGCGCTCCATTGCAACGGCTATTGAACGGAAAAGCAAGTACAGTTCAAACCACATCACCCGTGTGGCGCTTTTGACCGATATGCTGGCAGAGAGGATCAATGAAGCCAAAGAAGGACATTATAGCGAGATAAAGTTCAGCGAAAACGAACTGAAGGAAATCTCGATGGCCGGCTGGATGCACGATGTAGGCAAGATCATCACCCCGGAATTTGTGATGGACAAAAGCACAAAGCTGGAGCGCATCATGGACGGAGTGGAACTGGTGAAAGAACGCCTGTCCCACCTGAAGACTTTGTTCAAATACCTGAAGCTCTCCCTTAGCGATGATGACTATGTCAAGTTCGTGAAAGAGCATCTCGGGGAGGACGTTACAGATGTGACCCTCTATCTGGACGATGCCACTCACTTTGTGCAAGAGCTCAATATCGGAGGGGAATTTGTGACCGATGAGGTTCTGGCCAAAATGGAAACTCTGGCTGCGATCAATTTTGAATATGAAGGCGAGACCTACCTGGTTTTGGACGAACTGGACCGCAAGAACCTCAGCATCAGACGTGGCACCCTGAATAGCGATGAACTCAAAATCATGCGGGCACACGTAGCCATCACCTGGGAAATGCTCTCCCAACTCAGCTTCCCCAAGAAATACAAGAACGTGGCCTTCTATGCAGCCACGCATCATGAAGCCTTGAACGGAACAGGCTATCCCCGTGGCCTCAATGCCGGGGAATTGCCTTTGCCTTCACGCATCATCGCAGTAGCCGACATCTTTGAAGCCCTCACTTCTGCAGATCGTCCCTACAAGACGCCCAAGCCGCTCTCGGATTCCTTGAAGATCATGGCCTTCATGGCCAAACAAGGACATCTGGATCCGGATCTGATAGATTTCTTCCTGGACAGCGGCCTGTACCTGGAATTTGCCAAACAGCATATGGACGTAGCCCAGATCGATACAGTGGATATTCCTTTCTTAAAAAGTCTGTACCATCTTGGCTAATATCCCTTTGTATCTGGCGCCCCTGGCTGGCTATAGCGATCAGGCTTTTCGCAGGCTGTGCAAAGACTGGAAAGTGGACTATCTGGTGAGCGAAATGGTGAGTGCCGATGGCCTCATCCGGGATCAGGACAAGACCCTGGCATACGTTACTTTCGCAGAAGAAGAGCGCCCTTATAGTGTGCAGATTTTTGGCTCGGATCCGCTGATTCTGGCCAAAGCCGCTGCCGCTCTGCTGCCTTTCAAACCAGATTTTATCGACATCAATATGGGCTGTCCGGTGCGGAAAGTGGTCAAGCGAGGAGCCGGTTCGGCCTTGATGAAAGACCCCCTGCGCGCGGCTGCAATCGTAAAAGAAGTGAAAAATGCCATCCAGGGCGCGGCAATCCTTTCGGTCAAGTTTCGCAGCGGCTGGGATCTGAACAGCCTGAATTACCTTGATTTTGGCCTGAAGATGCAGGATGCTGGAGCCGATCTGCTCTGCTTACATCCGCGCACCACCTCACAGGTCTTTTCCGGGCTCAGCAATTGGGAGCACATCCAGAAGCTCAAACAGGCCATCAGCATTCCCCTGATCGGAAATGGCGATGTCGATAGCCCCGAGACTGCCGCCAAAATGTTGAAAGACACTGCTTGCGACGCAATTATGATCGGCCGCGGAGCTTTGGGACGGCCCTGGCTGTTTGCTCAGATCAAGCAGTTCCTAAAGGATGGCTACTACCAGCCTATCACCAAAGATCAAATCCTGAAAACCTCCCTCACCCACCTCGATTATGCCCTGCTTTACAAAGAAGAATTTGTGGTGGTGCGGGAAATGCGCTCTCAGCTTTGCCACTATGCCAAAGGCATGCCGGGCAGCAAAGAGCTGAGGGAAAAGATCAATCACAGCAGCTCTGTGAATGAACTGCGGGAGCATTTGAGACAGTGGCTTTCGCATTGAAAAGTCGAAGAGATTCCTTTTTACCACCGAGAACACCGAGGGCACCGAAGAGGAGGGCTTGGGACTTCTGCAAGAACGGCGTCTTGCGCTACGCTAAAACCTCAAAACGCTAAAACCTTAAAACCTCTGATAATCCATTCAATCCGCCCGATCTGCGTTCTATACCCCAAAATAGCCACAAATATCTTGACACATACATAGGAGAGCTAAATAGTTGTTTTGTGAATGAAAACTTGGGACGCCACAGTAGATAAAGCTATGCCCTGTTTAGCGTTCTTTGCTTTTGGATCAGTTAACAAGACTAATAAAGATTAGGAGATTTTGTGAACAAAGTCCATTCCCTGCGAATTAGCCAATTTGAGCTCTCGCTTGTTTTGTTTTTAAAAACCCTTACTCTCCTTCCCCACTTCCCGGGGCAAGGCGCTCAGCTCATGAATCCCTCCTTCCCGCCTAAACCTTCAGTTAAAAGCATCTTATCTATATATCAATTAATTACTTAAGGAGAATACCATGAAAAAACTTATCTGTCTCATTCTCGTCATCGGCGCATTTTTTGCTTTTTCTTCTCCAGCAAGTGCCCAAGCCAATATCACCATAGGCGATGGGGCTGCTGTAAACGTCACCACAGGCTACCCCGCGCCCTACGGCACCTGGTACAGAAGCTTTCGTGAGCAATTTCTGTATCGCATTACCGAAATTGAGGATGCCGGTGGAGGCCCTGGAGCCATCAATTCGGTGGCTTTCAATGTCGCATCGGTAAATAACTGCACTGCAATGCCGAACTATAGAATCCGTCTCAAACATACCACTCAGACGGAGCTAAGCTCGAACTTTGAAACCGGCACTTACCAGGAAGTGTTTGTGTCAAACAGCTTTATGCCTGTTACTGGCTGGAACACCCACACTTTTAGCACTCCCTTCGTTTGGAATGGAACGCAGAATATTCTCGTAGATATAGTAACAGATGTGATCACCGGAGACTACGAAGAAAATGCTTCTACATACTATACTCCTACCACTTATAACAGCTCCCTGCGCTATCAGAGCGATTATGAACCTGCCGAAAACTCTAGCACTGGCAACACGAATCTGAGTCGCAGCAATACCCGCTTCAATATGCAAACCATCGTGGTGACCACCCCCCCCAATCCCGCCGTGCTGGTCTCCCCTGCAAATAATGCCGTAGGCGTAATGACCTCTTCCAGCTTGAATTGGTCTTCCGGCGGTGGAGTTCCCACGAACTACAAAGTGCATTTCGGCACACAGAATCCTCCGCCCTTTGTAATAAATACCCAAGAGACCTCATATGCTCCCACTTTGGCCATAAATACTCAATATTACTGGCAGATTATCCCCGAAAACGCCATTGGCCCGGCTCCAAACTGCCCCATCTGGACTTTCCAGACCAGCGGCCCCGTGATACACATGAGCAACGGCACTCAAGCCGTCCCGGATGGCGTGAGCTATGCCTTCTTCGATTCGGGCGGGCCAGATGCAGACTACTCAAATAGTGAAAACCTCACCTTCACTTTCACTGCCGCAAACCCAAGTTCCACGATTTTTGTAACTTTCTCGAGCTTTGTGACAGAGAGTAACTATGACTTCCTAAAAATCTATAGTGGTGCCAACACCAGTGCTCCTCAGATCGGCCCTGCAGCCGGCTATGCTGGAAACAATATCCCAGCAGATATCATGGCTACCAATGCCATCACCTTTGTCTTCACCTCAGATGGATCGTTACCATATGCGGGCTGGCAGGCCTCTGTAAGCGCAGTGGATCTGCAACATGACCTGGGCATCATCAGCCTCACAGGAAATCAAACCCCCAGCGCCGGCACTGCTTCAGACTACACCGTAAGAGTTCGCAACAACGGTTCTTTCCCGGAATCCACCTACACGGTGAAACTGATCGGGACTGGCGATGTAGAGCTTGCCTCAATGCCTGGAACCACCATCCAGCCCGGCCAGGAACTCAACCTTGTGCTCTCCTGGACACCCACCACCATCGGGCCTACCACCATCTGGGCCAAAGTCATTCTTGCCGGCGATGCCATCGCTACAAACAACCTCTCCAGCCCCATGAATATCGGTGTGTTTGAACCAGGCAGCAACGTAGTGACCATCGGTGGAGGAACCTATACGAATACCACCACTGGATCACCTACACCTTACGGCACCTGGTACAGAAGCTTCCGTCAGCAATATCTGTACACAGCAACGGATTTTTATGGCGCTGGCGGCATGCCTGGCACGATCACCGCTTTAGCCTTTAATGTGGCAGCGCTTAATACCTGTTCCCCCATGCCGAACTACAGGATTCGCATGAAGCTTACAGATGCAGAGGCCCTCACCCCCACATTTGAAACAGGTGATTACACCACCGTATATACCAACGCAAGCTATATGCCAATCCTGGATTTGAATGTACATACCTTTGATACTCCCTTCTTCTGGGATGGTGCGTCCAATGTACTCATTGATATCGTCACAGACGTCACCGCTGGAAGTTATACTCAAAATGCTTCTGTATTTCATACTGAAACTCCTGTGCCCAAAGCACTTCGTTATCAGAGCGACTCCACCCCTGCTATAGATGGCAGCACTGGCAGCACCGATAATTACCAGGCTAATGCTTCTTTCTTCATCAGCCCTGTCGGTGGTGATCCTCTGCTTATCGTTACCCCCTCAGAGCACGATTTTGGTACTGTGCTGTTCTCCTCCACTGCGCACCGGAATTTCCTGATCGTCAATGCCGGTGGCGGAGCTCTGGGGATCAATAGTATCTCTATTACAGGAAGCGATGATTTCACTTTGACAAACCTCCCAGTCCTGCCCGCAAGCCTCAATACTGGTAATACTCTGAACTTCGGCCTGGACTACAGCCCCAGCACCGAAGGCCTGCAAACTGCCCAGATTCTGATTACGGATGACACAACTCGTGAAGTACGTATAGTGCAGATCACCGGAACCGGACTTGATGCCACTATCTACACCCTGCCCTTTACGGAAAACTGGGACACCGCCACTGCACCGGCTTTCCCTCTGGGCTGGACCCGCATACTTAATAGCAACGAAACATACGCAGTGCTGGAGACTCATATCTACAGCCCATACAGTGCACCAAACTGTGTGCAATTCTCAAATTCCAGTGATGCCAATGCGGAATTGATCCTCATTTCACCTGTGGTAGATGATGTGATCGACATGACGGATATCCGCGTAAAGTTCATGCTGAAAGGGGGATCTAACTACCAGATTCAGGTCGGGACGATCGTGAATCCCGCAAATCCCGCTACCTTTGAGCTTTGTGAAACGCTCACCGCACAAACTGTTTGGGCTGAATATGCCGTAAATCTCAGCGCTCATACCGGAGTAGGGCGATACATCGCTTTCAGACAGGGAATTACCAGCAGCTATCAAACGGTTTATATCGATGATGTCATCTTCGAAGAGATTGCGCCGAACGATCTGGCTGCACTCACCATTTCCGGAAACAGCACCCCCTCTGTGAATGCTGCCGCCCAATATACAATCGGAGTATTTAACAATGGTACCGCTACTCAAACCGACTACCTGGTCAAGCTTTTTAACGCAAGCAATGTAGAGCTGGCCTCAGCACCTGGCCCCACTCTTTTGGCTGGTGCCACTGCCGCAGTAGCTCTCAGTTGGACCCCCACCACCCAAGGCCCCACCAGCATCTATGGCAAAGTAGTTCTGGTGGGAGATATCAATCCCATCAACGACATCAGCCCCTCCATGGCCCTGGCAGTACAGCCGGAAGGAATACTTTCCGTGACCATAGGCGAAGGTAATGAGCTCCAGGGTGTGCCTTGGGAATTCTTCTACAAAAGCAGCCTCTTCCAAACTCTGTATTATCAAGACGAAATGGCCATGTTTGGCACCATCACCGCACTGTCTTTGTATAATAACTTCACTACAAATCTATCCAATACACCCATCAAGATCTGGCTGGGAACCACCACCTCAGAAGATCTTTCTGCCGGCTGGATTGATCCCACCAGCCTTACTTTGGTATATGACGGCACCATCAATTTACCCAGTGGAGCCAATACCATTACCATCCCACTGCAAACCCCATTTACCTACCCGGGCGGCAATCTGGTGTTCTATGCGAAGCGTCCCCTGGACGGGCAATATTACAGCTCCACAGACGACTTCCTGGCGCAAACCATCGGCAACAACCGCTCGCGCAATATTTACGGTGATGGCACAGATTATGATCCCATGGCTCCCCCGGCTGGTTCGACCCTGTTCGGCACCTTCCCCAAAGCCACCTTCATCCTGACTCCCATTACTGGTGATCCTGTGTTTTCCGTAAGTCCTTCCGTCTATAACTTTGGCGATGTGAATCTCAGCGGAAGCAAAAGCAAAACCTTCAACATCATGAACATCGGAGGCAGCGCTCTGGGCATTACTGCTATCAGCATTGCCGGCAGTGGAGCGATGAGCCTCAGCCAGATCCCCACCCTTCCCGTGAGCCTTGCTACCGGAGAAATAGCCAGCTTCACTGTTACCTTCACCCCCGTCATGTTAGGTGTGGAAAACGCCATAGTGACCATCACAGATGATCTGGGCGCACGCCATGTCGTCTTTGGCAGAGCCGGTTCCCAGGATAGAACTAACCTGCGGAGTACTCACACCGTGGCATTAAGCGGCACCGGTGTAAATGACATCACCATCGGGAGCGGCAACCAAACTGCTCACTTCCCCATGGATTTTTATTGGAGAAATTCTATCTTCGAGACAGTCTATACCATAAATGAACTGAGTAACTTCGTGGGCATGATCACCGGAGTGAAGTTCTATAACGACTTCGATGAAGGCCTCGCAGATATGCCAACCAAAATCTGGTTGGGCAGCAGCACAAATCCCGATCTCGCCAGTGGCTGGATTCCCTCCACTGACCTTACCCTGGTCTTCGATGGCGCAGTCAATTATCCTTCCGGACAAAATATCATCTCCATCGATTTCCCACAGATGTACATGCATCTGGATAGCGGGAATCTGGTAATGATGGTACAACGACCCATGGACACCGACTGGCATAATTACAATGACAATTTCAAGTGCCAGAGCGAAGGTAGCTCTACCCGCACCCGCTATGACTATGACGATAGCACAGAATTTGACCCTGCGACGGTGAGCGATGGCCAGACTACATCCCAATTCCCCAAAACGACCTTTGTCGTGATTCCCGGAGGAGTAGGAAACATTTCCGGCACAGTCACCACTGCAGGTGGTCAGCCTCTGCCCGGAGTACAGGTAGAAGTCGTGAATCGCAGGCTCAGCACCACCACAAACGCCAACGGTGAATTCTTCATCGCAAACGTGCTACCCAACGATTTTGCCGTCACCTTCAGCAAATACACTTACATCAGCCAAACAGTGAACATCACCCTGGTTGAAGATGAAACTGAAATCATAAATATCACGATGCAGCTAATGCCCCAGGTAACAGTAGCCGGCACCATTCTGGCCAGCGATACCGGGCTTGGCATTGCCGGAGCCAGCATCCATCTGGGTGGCTATGCAGATTACAGCGTGAGCAGCAGCGCCAACGGCAGCTTTTCCGCTCCAGCCGTATTCGCAAATCATAGCTACGAATACATCATCTCCGCGGCGGGTTATACCAGCAGCAGCGGCGTCATCGAGGTCGGCAGCACGAACTATGCCATGGGCAATATCACCCTCACCGAGATTGCCTATGCTCCCAATACGGTAGCAGCCGAAATCAATACCAGTTATGACGCTATCAATCTGAGCTGGAACGCCCCGGATCCCAATGCCATCGAAATCACCGAAGGCTTTGAGGGCACCCTGTTTCCTCCCGAAAACTGGTCTCAGACCATTCTCAATACCGGCCCCGCAAACTCCCTGGGAGTACTGCCTACCTGGTGCAATTTTGGCACGATCACCATCAGCGGATCCGGTAGCGTAATTCCCTCTCAAGGCATCAAACAAGCTGGATTGTGGTGGGATTATACCCATCAGGATGAGTGGCTGTTTACGCCTTCCTTCAATTGCCCGCCGGATGCCCACATGAGCTTTGATACCTATCTGAATATGGGCTCGCCCAATGAAGACCATTACGCTGTGAAAGTTTCCACCACTGGCGGGGCCACCTGGACCACACTCTGGGATGGAGCAGCTCAGCCTGAAGGTCTGCACAACTACGCCTTCCCCATCACCGTGGGCCTGGAGCAATATGGCGGATTGCAGATTCAGCTCGCTTTCCACGCCGAAGATCCCCCTTCCGATGATGGCTTGTGGTTCCCCTGGTTCATCGATAACATCTATATTGGTAACTTTATAGATCGTCTCTGCTTTGAGCCCGCCTCACCAGGCAAACATCAATCTTCGCAATCTTTTGCTGCGGCAGATGGCAGATTCAGCCAGCAAACTCCGGATCGGCCCAGCCGCGCCAATCTTCCTGTAATGAGAACGCAAACCCAGCCTGCTGAGGCGAAATTCAGCTCTGCCCTGACCAGTAGCAACACCCGCTCCACAAACAGAGCTTTGCTGGGCTACAAAATCTGGCGCCTCATCTCCGGACAGGAATACAACGAAAGTAGCTGGACCGCGCTCACCCCAGAAACCATCATCAACATAAACTATAGCGATCAGGCCTGGAACAGCCTGACAAATGGCAACTATAAGTGGGCAGTCAAAGCCATCTACACGGCCGGAGTGAGCTCTGTTCCCGCCTTTTCAAACGCCGTGGTAAAAGAAGTGCTGAGCGGAAACATCGTGGGCTTTGTGCGCAAAACCAACGGTCAGGGCATTGCCGGCGCCACCATCACCGCCACAGAAAACCACTCTGCCACCACCAATGCCGCCGGTGCCTACAGCATGCCCCTTCCTGTGGGAGTCTATACCGTTACCGCTTCCGCTACGGGATATACTTCCTTCAGCATGGAAAACGTCACAGTGGCTCCAAATCAGAATACCACCCTGAACTTCTCGCTGGAGACCTCTGCCAATGAAAACGAAGTAGCACCCGTCATGGTGACAGCACTGAAGGCAAACTTCCCCAATCCCTTCAATCCGACTACCACCATCAGCTATGATCTGAAGGATGCCGGAAAAGTCCGTTTGGATGTGTATAACCTGAAGGGACAACGGGTAAGAACCCTCGTAAGCAAGGAGCAGCCTTCCGGACGCTACCGCATCGTGTTTGATGCCTGCGATGAACTGGGCAATCCACTCGCCAGCGGCATTTACCTGTATCGCCTGCACACCGGAAGCTACCAGAGCACCCGCAAGATGCTCTTGATGGAGTAGATAGTAACTAACCTAAGATAACTCTGACCCTATGTGGTCTTAGCCATAGCCCCGGATTCAGGTCCGGGGCTTTTTATTGCCCTCGTGCAGAGCAGAGTTTGAGGCAATCTGCCTTTATTGCTCTGTGATCTTGCGCCCCAAAAACTCAGCTCTCAAGGGGCTTTCCCTTTACCGTCACCCTGAAGTTCGCCTGGAGATCAGAGGATTTATTCCTGCTATCTCCACGTCATCTACACGACAACCTATAAAGGAATGTATAATGTAGAATTTATAATGTAGAATTTCGCATCAACTGCCAATCTGCGTTCCTTCAAACTCAAAACCTCGAGCCCCCCCCCAATCTGTGGAAATTCGTGTAAATTGGTGGACAAACCTCAACATTAAAAACTCCAAAATTTATGCCTTCCCTAAATTCTTCACGAGACAGCTCACCAATAATTCCCAATTCTCAATTACCCTTGTCTTTTCGCAGGAACAGCGTCCTGCACCACGGCCAATTCTCAATTAACCCGATATTCATTTGACACAAATCGGCCATCTGAGAATCTGTACCCAATACTTGTTTTTAAAGGAAATGCCATGTATAGAGAACCTTATTCTTTCCCTCTTGAACGCTATATAGAGCCTTCAAGATTTGCTCAGATCAAGAAATTCGTCCAGGATATGCCCACGCCGCTTTTGGTGATGGACACCCGCTTGATCGAGCACAAATATGATGAATTGAGCGCGAATTTCCCCAATGCGGATCTTTATTATGCCGTGAAGGCGAATCCCATGCCGGAAATTTTGAGATTGCTCAAAGACAAGGGTGCGCACTTTGATATTGCCTCCCGTTATGAGCTGGATCTCATGCTGAGCCTGGGCGTGGGTCCCGAAAGAATCAGTTTTGGCAATACCATAAAGAAGAAAAGCGACATTGCCTATCTGTATGGTAAGGGCGTGCGGCTTTTCTCTACCGATAGCGAATCAGACTTGATCAATATAGCCGAAGCAGCTCCACAAGCCAGGGTATTCTTCAGGATTTTGACGGAAGGAACTGGTGCAGACTGGCCACTTTCCCGGAAATTTGGTGCCCATGCCGACATCATCTACAACCTCATCCTGCAAGCGCGAGATTTGGGTCTGGAGCCTTATGGGCTCTCCTTTCATGTGGGCTCTCAGCAGCGCGATATAGGCCAATGGGATGACGCCATCGCCAGATGCAAATATCTCTACGACGCTGTGGCAGAAGATGGTATCGAATTGCAAGTGCTGAATTTGGGGGGTGGATTTCCCGCCAGCTATGTGGATCCCACCTTTTCCGTGGAAGAATACGCCACTGAGATCATGCGCTTTATCGAAGAAGATTTTGGTGAAAAGATGCCTCATATCATCCTGGAACCCGGCCGCTCACTGGTGGCAGATGCCGGCATCATCGTGGCAGAAGTAATCAATATCAGCCGTAAATCCAAGAATAATATGTATCAATGGGTCTATTTGGATATCGGGAAATTTGGCGGTTTGATCGAGACTATCGACGAATCCATCAAGTTTCCCATTTATTTTGAAGGCGAAGGCATGGGCGATGAGATCATCCTGGCCGGGCCGACCTGTGATAGCATGGACGTGCTCTATGAGAATTACAGATACCACATGCCCGAAAATACCGAAGCCGGGGATCGGGTATATATCTTTACCACAGGGGCTTATACCCGCAGCTATTCCTCGATCTGCTTCAATGGCTTCCCGCCTCTGCACGCAGTGATCTTTAACGAAGGAGAAAACTCATGATGTATCTACCTGTACAGCAAATGCACGAATTTATGATCGCGGTCTTTAGCAAGATCGGAGTACCTACTGAGGAAGCCAAAATCTGCGCTGATGTGCTGATCGCCAGCGACTTGCGCGGCATCGAATCCCATGGCATCGGCCGGCTGAAGATGTATTATGATCGCATCAAACTGGGCATCCAAAGCCCTGAAACCAAGATCGACATCATCAAAGACCGCTATGCCACCGCAGTGTGGGATGGCAATCACGGAATGGGACATGTAGTAGCCCACAAAGCCATGCAAACAGCCATCGATAAGGCAAAGCTGTATGGTCTGGGCTCTGTGGCCGTGCGCAATTCCACGCACTACGGAATCTGCGGCTACTATGCCGATATGGCCACCCAGCAGGATATGATCGGACTCACTTTTACCAATGCCCGCCCCTCGATCTGCCCTACCAATGGCGTAGCTCCGATGTTGGGGACGAATCCCATCTGTTTCGGCGCGCCTACCAATCTGCCCTATCCCTTTATCTATGATGCCGCGACCTCCATCTCACAGCGTGGCAAAGTGGAGCAATATGCCCGTGAAGAACGGCCCACTCCGCCCTATTGGGCTATCAATCGTCAAGGCGAGCCTCAGACAGATACCCTGAAACTTTTGAAAGACCTGGTGGATCAAAGCGCCAGTATGCTGCCTTTGGGCGGCACCGAAGAAGTGACCGGAAGCCACAAGGGTTACGGCCTGGGCACCATGGTGGAAATCCTGAGTGCCGCACTGCAAAATGGCAGCTATCTGAACGGACTCTGGGGACAGGACAAGGATGGCAAACCGGCGCCTTACTGCCTGGGACATTTCTTCCTGGCCATCAATATCGATTTCTTTACCGAGCTCGATGATTTCAAAAGAATCAGCACAGATATCTGCAAGCAATTGCAGGCTTCAGAACTCTTTCCAGGACGGGATCGCATCTGGGTAGCCGGTGAAAAGGAATATGAGAACGAGCTGCAAGTAAAACAGAAAGGCATCCATATTGTCCCGAATTTGGCCAAGGATATACGCGTCATACAAAAAGAACTCGGCTTAAATAATATCGAAATATAATTTTACTCTTGCCTAAACGAGAGACTCGTTTATGCTATATCAGAATTAATAAAATAAACATAGGAGACTAAAACATGAAAAAACTAATCCTCATCCTTATCCCTCTCATGCTGATCGTAGGACTTTCAGCAATATCATTCGAAATCAGCGGGGAAAACAGAACCCGCGCTGCTATCTATAATGACTATTTCAAACATGATGGTGGCCACGTTGACAACAGGCTGAATCTCGGCCTTGATGCTCAGCTTCACAAGAACCTTGATGTCAGACTTGCCGTGGAAATCGGCGATACCGTGTGGGGCAATGGCGGTGGTGGCATCAGCACTGGCGAAAGCATCCACGTCACAGAAGCGTACCTGGATTATCTCATTGATGGCTTCGATGCCAGAATCAAACTGGGTCAAATGTATTGGATGGACCGTATGGGCCTGGTGATGGATGATTACTTTTCAGGAATAAGCCTTAAGAAAACTCTGGCAAACGACATCAATACCGAATTCATCTGGATGAAAGTAGCCGAAAACAACAGGATGGCCGATGATGATAGCGATTTGTTCGTACTTCACGCCATGAAAGATGGAGATATGCCCATCGGCATGTACCTGATGTACGGCAATCACAGAAAGTTTGATTATCAAAACATCACCTTTATGCCTTATCTTGGCATGGAAAAGAATGCCTTAAGCCTGGACGCAGCCCTGTTCGTGGATTTCCAGATGGGTAAGAACGACGATGAGCTAGGCCTTGGTGGAGCAGCCAAAATGAAGCTTGACATGGATGCCTTTGAATTGGGCGCAGATGTCCTGGTAGCCGCCGAAAACGGCCTCACCACCATCAGCCCCTGGTACCAAAATGGGCTTTACATCTATGGTATCGGCCAGCATCATGATGGACTCAATCTGTATTGGGGCACACCCTATGAAGGTAATGCTGACCTCTTTGCCAGCCTCGTTGGCAACGTCAAAGTTCCGCTTCATGAAAGACTCAGCATCTTTGGTGCAGCCGGTTTCTTGACCGATCTGGGCATGGAAGTAAATGCAGGAATGGAAGTTGGTTTGATTCGCGATCTGCTCAATATGCAGGTCTATGGCGCCTTTGGTGTTCGTGATGACGACGATAGTACCAAAAACTATGCAATCGGTACATCTTTAAAATTAGAGTTTTAATACCCTATAAAACAAAGCCGTTGCATCTGATGGTGCAACGGCTTTTTTAATGTCTTGGTATAAATGCTATAGTAGCTTACTGATTTGGGCTTTTAGCTGCTTTAGTTGGGCTTCGTCAGTAGCTTTGGGAATCTGTAAACTACCTTGGAAAAGCCCTGCTTTCATCACTTCCACCCGATCCGACAATTTGATGGCTTCATCGATATCATGAGTCACCAGCAGCACAGTAAGATCCAGTCTTTGCACCACTTCGCCTATCCAATCCTGCAAAGAAGCGCGGGTGAGGGCATCCAGATTCGCCAATGGTTCATCCAAAAGCCAGACTTTGGAGCCCGTCATGCAAGTTCGGGCCAGAGCCACTCTTTGTCTGAGCCCGCCGGAGAGCTGCCAGGGCAGATATTCGGCATAGCTTTCCAGACCGAATACGGGAAGCAATTGTAAGGCTTTCTGCCTTTCGATCTTGATATCCAGGCCTTTGATGCGACAGGGTAAAAGGACGTTGTCGATCACCTTGAGCCAGGGGAAAAGCAAGTCGTTTTGGGGCATATAGCCCAGGTAGCCGGCTCTTCCGGTAATCTCCTCTCCCTGATAATAGATGCTGCCACTATCCGGCAGGGTGATGCCCGCAAAAAGCTCTAATAAAGTGGTCTTGCCACAGCCGCTGGAGCCTACAATGCTCACAAATTCGCCTTGCTCCAGGCTCAGATTGATGTCCTTCAGCACTGTAGAAATGGCGCCCTTGAAGAGATAGGACTTTTTCAGGCCGGTGGCGACTAGGATCTTCATCAGGGCTGCAAATATTCGTTGGTATAAGCCTGATCGATGTCTATGGGCTCTGCGATCAGCTTTTCGTCACTCATCCAATTGCTAAAGCTCTGCCACACACCAGGCAGTTGCATACCCCAATACTCGGCCTCGGCCTGGTATTGATCAGCAAGATAGTGCACGCTGGCCTGCACCTGCTGCTTGTTCAGCTCGGGAACGTGTTTGATCAGGATATCAGCGGCCTCTTCTGGCTTCAGGATACAGTATTCATAGCCTCTTTTCACAGCTTTGAGAAACTTTTTGGCGGTCTTGGCATTGTCCTTCAAATAGTTCTCACTGCTGATCAATACGGGCGTGTAATAGTCAAAGACGGGGTTAAGGTCTTTCAGAGGGATATAATCGAGCTCTACACCGCGTTGGGCTGCGATCACGCCATCCCAACCGTAATAGATCCACTCAAAATCAGCGTCTTTGCCGATGGTGGAGAAGAAATCATAGACCCCGGAGATGACCTTCACCTTAGTGATATCAGCTCCTGCCGTTTCCATTACGTTGTTTAGAATGGCAAGCTCGGAGGGACTGTCCCAACTGCCATAGCGCTTGCCTTCAAAATCCTTTACGGACTTGATATTCGCCTCTTTCAGAGAAGCAAAACCGGAAGTATTGTGCTGGATCACAGCAGCGATACTCACCAAAGGGATGCCTACGCTGCGGGCCCGGATCACGTTTTCCTGATAGCTAACGCCAAAATGGCTCTTGCCGGTGGCAACGATCTGATCTGTAATGCTTTGCCCGGGTTGCAGAATCTCCACCTCAAGGCCTTCTTCGGTGAAATAGCCAAGTTCCTGAGCTACATAAAGTCCGGTATGGTTTGTGTTTGGCGTCCAATCCAGGGTGACACTGACCTTTTCTAAGCTGCCTTGGGATTTGCCACAACCAAACATGGTGAGCAAGAGCAACAAGCTGATTGCCAATATGATCTGTTTCATTTTATCTCCTGTATTTCGTTATATTATTTAGCTACGCCCGGGGATGATACTGGCGGTGAGTTTCGATGAGCCAGCGTGTATCCACATGGGTGTAGATCTGGGTGGTATTGATGCTGGAGTGTCCGAGCAGGCTTTGCACGATTCTCAGGTTCACTCCGGCCTCCAAAAGATGAGTGGCAAACGAATGCCGAAAGGTATGGGGACTCACGTCCCGCTTGATTCCAGCTTTGATGCAAGCCTGGCGCAGAATCTTCCAAAAGCCCATACGCGTGAGATTCCCGCCAAGACGGTTGAGAAAGAGGAAATCGCTCCGCTTCTCTTTGAGCAAGATATTGCGGTGCAGGTCCAGATAGGTGGTGAGCAGGGGATTCAAAGACTTCAGATAGGGCACATAGCGCTGCTTGCTGCCTTTGCCGCGCACCAGGATCATCACTTCATCAAAATAGATGTCGTGAATCGTGAGCCCCAAAAGCTCTGAAACGCGTACGCCGGTGGCATAGAGCAGCTCCATCATCACCTTGTTGCGAAAGCTGAGGCTTGTGTCCATGGGCAAAGAGTCCAGAAGCTCTTTCATCTCTTCCACCGAGATCGTATCCGGCAAATAGCTGTCTATCTTGATGGCGGGTACGAGGTCAAAATCCAGCTTGATGGGGTAATCTGAGATCAAGAGATATTCAAAGAACTGCTTGAGCGCCACGCGTTTGCGGGCCATGGAGGTGTTTTGCATACCCAGCTCTTGCAAGGCCAGAAAGTACTGCACCAGATCGTCCGGCAGATAGTCCTCTGCCGCTTTGGGATCAAAGACCAGGAAATCTGAGATGTCCCCTTCATAAGCCTCAATGCTGTTTGCCGCCATGCCTCTTTCCACTTTCAGGTGATAGAGGAAGGCCTTTAGCAGAGACTTATTCGCAGGCTCAATTTCCGCTTTGATAGTTTGGAGTTTCTTTGGTAATGCGCACATCGTGAGGATGCGATTCCTTGAGTCCGGCGGGAGTAATCTCCACAAATTCAGCGTTTTGACGCAGGGCTTCCAAGTCTTTGGCGCCGATGTAGCCCATGCCGCTGCGCAGGCCACCAATGAGCTGGTAGATATAGTCTTTGAGCGGGCCTTTGTAGGGCACCATGCCTTCGATGCCTTCGGCCACAAACTTGTTTTCATCCGAAGTAGTCTGGAAATAGCGGTCTTTGCTACCCAGCTTCATGGCTCCGATGGAGCCCATGCCGCGATAGCTTTTGAAGCGGCGGCCATTGTAAATAATGGATTCCCCGGGGCTTTCGTCACAACCGGCAAAGAGGGAGCCGATCATCACTGCTGCAGCTCCTCCGGCCAGGGCCTTCACGATGTCTCCAGAGTATTTGATCCCGCCATCAGCAATCACGCCGATGCCGGCTTTGGCAGCTTCTTCGGCACAATTCATGACAGCCGAGAGTTGGGGAACACCTATGCCCGCCACGATCCTGGTAGTGCAGATCGAGCCCGGTCCGATGCCTACCTTTACCGCATCGGCTCCATTGTCTATGAGATACTTACAGGCTTCAGCGGTGGCCACATTACCAGCCATCACTTCGGCTCTGGTCTGTGCTTTCACCTTGGCCAGGGCTTCTTTGATGTGAATATGATGGCCATGTGCGGTATCGATCACAATCAGATCCACTCCGGCATTATATAGTTCCTGAGCCCGCTCCAGATAGTCACCGGTTACACCGATGCCGGCAGCCACCAGCAGACGGTTTCTGTCATCCTGCACAGCCTCTGGGAAGTTTTGCCGTTTCATGATGTCACGCACGGTGATCATGCCTTTCAGGCTACCTCCGCCATCGATCAAGAGCAGCTTTTCGATGCGGTTCTTTTGCAAGAGCACTATGGCATCGTCCCAGGAAACGCTTTCTTCAGCCGTTATGAGCTGCGCCTTGGGAGTCATGAGCTCCTTGACCTTGCGCTTCAGATTGGTCTCAAAGCGGATATCGCGATTGGTCAGAATACCCACCAAAAGGCCGTTTTCGACCACGGGAAATCCGCCCACCCGGTACATTTCCTTGAGTTCAATCACCCGGGAAAGTTCATCTTCCGGCGAGATCGTATAAGGGTTTGAGATCACTCCGCTTTCAGCCCGTTTCACCAGGCGTACCTGGCTGGCCTGCTGCTCGATACTCATGTTTTTGTGGATCACTCCGAGGCCGCCTTCACGAGCGATGGCAATGGCTGTTTCCGCTTCGGTCACAGTATCCATCGCCGCAGAAAGCATGGGGATTTTGAGCGTGATATTGGGGGTAAGGCGAGTGCCCAGTTCCACAGTAGCAGGCAGTACGGTAGAGTGTTTGGGCAACAAAAGTACATCATCAAAGGTGTAAGATTTCAGGATCTTCATTGGTGCTCCATATTAAATATTTACATGTGACATCGCCTGGCGAGAGATCACCTGGCGGAATCGGGGTGAGAAAATACTATTGGGTTTGCGTTTGAGAAACTCTTTGGCCAGATCTATCTCCTCTGCACGGTCCGAGATCAAGGCCAGGCCCAGATATTGGGCATATTCAGCGGAGAGTTGATCGGTAAATACATGTTCCAAAAGGCTTGCCGCCCGCACATTGTCATCCAGGCCTATCGCCCATTCTATCGCCAAAAGCAGCAGCTCTTCATCGCCGGTGGCATCAAAGAGAATCTTGAGGCTATCGATTCCCGCTTTCTGAAAGAGTTGCAATTCCCTGATGCTCTGAGCGAAAGTGCCCTTCTGGGCATCATCCAAACCTATGCTCAGCATGTTCAGATAGATGATGTCATTGGCAAAATCCCCACCCGGATGCTTCAGCATATACTCATGCATCAGAGAATCCGCATGCGTGCTCTGGATCTGCATAAAGGCAGAGAGGAAGTAAAGATAATCACGTTTTTCCAGAAGCTGCGGCACCTGCACTCTAGCCAGCGCCAGCTCTGCCCCATTGTAATCAAAGCTCAGGATGGACAGGCGAGCCAGATCCAGATCAAGCTCCTGATTCACCAAAGCCTGGGTCGAATACTGCTTCGTATCCTGCAAAAGCTGCCGAACCTGAACCAAATTCACGCCCCTGGCCAGATCGTTGTCCGCCTTGAGTCTATGAATGGAAACGTTGAGGTTATTGCGTTTATTGGCCAGACTTACCTTCCAGAACGGATCGGCCATTAGTTCATCCAGCACCGTGGCGCAAGAGTCAAACAGCGCTTCCTCATAGAAGATCTGGGCGATCTCAAAGCGGAAGCTGAGACTCTGCAAAGGCTGGGGACTGGTTTCGGCCAGATGTCGGGTTGCGGCTCTGGCCAGGGCATAGTTTTGCAGCTTCAATTGATCTCTGGCAAAAGTGCGCATATAGGTGGCAGGCAGGCGCTTGTAGATCTCCATGGCCTGGGCCTCCTGTTTCACTGCCAGCAGCGATGAAGCGAGGAGCTCCAGAATGATATCCGAGGCATTGGTTTTTGCCGCCTGCTGGATGACTGCGATCAAGCTGCTATCCTGCTCTACGATGCTTTTGATCTGGTTTTTGACAAAGAGATTTACATTTTGGCTATTGGCCATAAAGGCCAGATATTCTTTCAGTGCTTCAGTATAGCGCTGAAGCTGCATATTGGCATTGGCAATCTCCAGCATAAAGAGGGTGTCGCCCAGCTTCACTCTGGCTTTTTGATAGATCTGCACGGAGTATTCAAAGTGTGCGCGCCGCTCGAAATAGGAGGCGACCAGGCGGTATTTGTTTTGATCCTGAGCATTGAGCTGCAGATAGGCTTCGCTCATTTGATAGGCCTGGGGCAGCTTTCCTTGCAGGATCAAAAGCTGAATCTGCTGTTCGGTATAAACTTGCTGACTCAGGGTTCGTTGATACTTATTCAGCAGCGCTTCGGCTTTGTCGGAAGCGGAAAGATTGAGATAGATCTGCATGAGCTGCAAGATGGAATTCAGATCGTCCGGATACTTTTGCAGAATCTGCAGAAACACCGTCTCAGCCTGGCTGTAATCGCGCCGGATGAGGTGTTGATTCGCTTCCTGCACCAGAATCTGGCGTTCGTCGTATTGCGCCAGCAAGGGCATGAGTAGCAGCATTATAAACAGGGTCAGTATTGCCTTGCGCATTACTGGCCTCCTTCTTGTAAGATTTTGAGGTATTCCATGATGAGTTGCTGGTATTCTCTGGGATAGTTCTTAAAGCCGTCGTCCAGCATCATGGCACGCCTGAGGGCATCATAATCCACTGCCTTAATCTGATCAGCAGAGGGCAGGCCGGAGCTGCTCTCAGCCTTCCTACGCTCACTGGTGTCCCTTTTTGTGATGGATCTCTGGGCGTCCAGGAGCCGGCTGAGGATATTCTCCTGCTGTTTCATAATGGCGGGGTCAAAGCGGTTTTGCCGCAGATTGCGGGCTACAGATTCCGCTTCTTCGATGATCTGTTTCATCGCGTTGCCCTGCTTTTGAGCTTCGGGGTTCTGTTGCAGAGCGCGTTTGAGGTTTTCGGCCAGACGCTCTTGATCCGAGGCCAGCTTTTGCACCTGTTGCTGCATGGCGGGATCCATTTTTCCGCCCTGGCCCTGCATTTGCATCATGAGCTGTTCGGTGAGCATATTCATCGCCATTTGTTCTTGCCCCATTTGCTCCAGAGTCTGCATCAGAGATTGCATGCCACCACCTCCCCCACCTCCGGAAGAAGCGTTTTGTTGAGCCAGCATGAGGTCATAAGCCATGAGGTTCAGGCTTTGCTGCACTGCATCCAGGTCTTTGCGGATATTGGGAGTATAGGTTTGGCCCAGCACGCCAAAGATATCCCGGTAGGCCTTATTGGCATTGGTCAGATCTATGTAAAACTTGGGAGGGAGCACCATGCTCACCTGCGGTTTGCTAAAAAGTTGATTCAAGGATATTTGTAGGCCTTCGTAGGCTGCGATCAGCTCTGGCACCAGCGGATAAGGATCGTTTTCATAGCGCGCTTTGGTGTCTTCGTGTTCTTTGGAGAAGATCAAGAGTTCGCGGATGGCCTGCCCTATGGCCTGCATCATCTCGCCTTGGGAGCCGGAACTCATGGATTCTTTCATGGCAGCAAGCTTCAGGGTAAAGCGACGCAGCTTTTCCAGCGCTTCGCCTTGGGACTCTTGGGATTGCGAACGCTTATTCGCCTCCAAAGACTGCTGGGAGCCTTCCATATCTTTGTCTGCCTTGCTTTGTTTCATGTCTTTCAGCAGTTCTTCCAAGCTCTTACTGGCCTTGGGATCGCTGGCCAGTTGTTTTTTCAAGGCTTCCAGTTCCTGCTCCAGATTGTCATATTTATCTTTAATCTGCCCTTGTTCATCAGCCAGTTTTTTGTTATCCTGCGCTTTATCCGCGGTTTTTTCGTTCAAAGCTTTTTGCATCTTTTCCATTTCTTCGGAAATCTGCAGGGCTTTTTGCACAGCCTGTTCATTTTTGATGCTTTCCAAAAGCGCCAGAGTCTGCTCTATCTTTTTGGCAAAGTCTTCCATGGAGAACTTGAAGTCTTCCATAGCCTTACGCAGATCTTCCGGCTTCACATTTTGCATCGCCTTTTCCAAATCGCGCATGGCTTTGAAGAGATCATCGTTGGCAATCTCTTGCATCAGCTCCTGGATCTTCATCATCTTTTGCAAGGTGTCCTGAGACAAAGTGCTGTTGGCCTGCATTTTATCGACCAAATCCTGGAAGCTATCGGCGATGTTATCCACCTGCTGGGCAAGGTCCTGCTGATTTTGCAGAATGTCTTCGAGTTGCTTTTTATCTTCCCACTGCATTTCAGGATCTTTGAGCAATTCGCGTCTCTTTTGTTCAAAGCGATCTTGAATCTTCTCGCTTTCTTTGAGCACGGTGCTCAGTTCGTCTTTGCGGATGGTCTGCTGACTTTCAATCTCGGCATAGATCTCTTCGATCGAAGGGAAACGGGCCCGATAGCGCGTACTCACACCCTTTTGAGGATCAGGAGCGTTGTCGTAGATCTCTGCCCAATATGTGACTACGTCTCCGGGGAAGAGCTCTAGAGGAGTCATATTCCACAGATAGTCTGTATTAAAAAGCTTATTGGGAATCACATTTTGGATGCTCATGGAGGCAGGCTCTTTGCTGTTGATCTGATAGTGCAGGCTAAAGTTAGCCAGACCAAAGTCGTCATTTGCACTGATGATCAGAGGCAGCATCAGGTTTTGGTTCAAGGTCAGATCTTCACCAGGGAAGATAATCCGAATCTGAGGCGGATCGTCCGGCAAAATCCGGATCTGCTTTTCTTCAGGACGGGATTTGCGCCCCAATTCATCTTCGAGTTCCAGATACCATTGATCGGGATTCTTCAAGGTGAGCTGGGTGATGAAGTTCGCACCATCCATGGGCGAGAGATCTTTGCGGCTGGCATCAGAGAAAACCATGGTGGCCCGCTTTAGAGGGATATTGCCCTGGATTTTCAGGGTAACTTTTGTGCCCCGGTAGGCCTCGATATTGCCATAGCTGAGGCTATCCGAAAAATCCGGAATGCCCGTGTAAGCCGGAAAGTCGTAAGACACCTGCCACCTGCGCACAATGGGCTCGTCCAAGACATTGATCTTGTAGATCGGGCTCTTGGTGATTTCGTTTTCCGCGTAATACTCGATGCTGTTTTCCAGCCGGGAAAAGAGATAGCTATTTTGGGAAAGACCCAGCTCGCGCCAGGATTCGCCAATGCGGAAATACAGCCGGTGTTTCAGCCGGGGATCCGGAGCATCGATCTTGATCAGAACTTGTTCATTCTTGCCGATGGTAATGGTGCCCGGACTGAGGCTAATGTCTTCTTTATAAATGATCTTGGGGGCTTTATTGGTATAAAACTGGCGAAAGGCTACGCCAAAATCCGCTTTTTGGAAATACCAGAAACTGGCAAAAGCCAAGGCTACCAGGATGATCAGGATGATCTTGCGTCCACCAAAAACCTTGGGGACGGGGTAGGTATGTTCTTTCAAGCGCTTGGTGGCAGATCTCATCAGAGCTGTGGTGATGGGATTCTCTCCCTTTTCCTGCCAGAGCTCCCAGGTGTTTTGATACAGATCATCGTCCCGGCCATGCCGGGCATCCAGATAGCGGGTCAATCTCCCAAAGCCCCAGGTATCGCGATAGGCTTGCCAGATCACAAAGATGATGGTGAGTGCCAAAGCCGCACGGATGGCGATATTGGCATAAATCAAAGCAGGGGAATAGGCACCCAGGATCAGCCAGAGGATGAAATATAGATGCACACCACAGCCGAACAGCAGCGCGCTGCTGATGATAGCTCTCAAAGCTATGCCGAAATTTATCTTATTTCGATATGTCCTGAGTAAGGCTTGGTATATGTGTATCATTGTATCCCCTTTTATTGAGTAAAACAAATTGGAGGGCTGTAGGTGTCAAGGCAAATTACCAAAGAGAGGGTTTTAGCGTTTTAGGGTTTTAGTGTTTTAGGGTCTGGAGGCGTTGAAGTTGGTGGGTGAGCTGGTAGCTTTTATAGAACGCGGATCGGGCGGATTGATTGGATCTATTGGATTGAAAGTTTGTGGGTTTTAACGTTTTAGCGTTTTAGGGTTTTAGGGACTGGAGGAATTGGAGCTGGTCGGTAGGGTGTTAGCTTTTATAGAACGCGGATCGGGCGGATTGATTGGATCTATTGGATTGAAAGTTTATGGGGTTTTAGCGTTTTAGGGTATTAGGGTTTTAGGGACTGGCAGGTTTGGAGCTGGTCGGTAGGGTGTTAGCTTCTATAGAACGCGGATCGGGCGGATTGATTGGATTTATTGGATTGAAAGTTTGTGGGTTTTAACGTTTTAGCGTTTTAGGGACGGAGGAATTGGAGCTGGTCGGTAAGGAGGTGGCTTTTATAGAACGCGGATCGGGCGGATTGATTGGATCTATTGGATTGAAAGTTTGTGGGTTTTAACGTCTAACGTCTAACGTCTAACATTTAAGGTTTTAGGATCGGGAAGATTCGGGGCTGTTTTTTGGTGCTTGTAGGAGCTGGCTTGCCTGGTTTTTGGACTTGCTTTCGATTCATCTTTGACTCGAGATGACTCAGGGTCTCGAGTTATCTCGAGTCGAAGACTTGTTAAAGGCAAATCAAAGGCTGCTGGGACTGAGATGCGGGATTTGTAGGCGGAACGGGAGTCCGCCACTACGATAGACTGGGCTCCCAAAGGCATTAGTCCCAAAATCTAACTAATCAGATTAATCAAGCTAATCAAGTTACTCAAGTTTATCAATCCAGTTTCCCCAACATCCAATTATCCCAATCAATCCAAGCAATCCACCCAATCCGCCCGATCCGCGTTCTATAGAAGCTAACACCCTACCGACCAGCTCCAAACCTGCCAGTCCCTAAAACCCTAAAACCCTAAAACGTTAAAACCCACAAACTTTCAATCCAATAGATCCAAGCAATCCGCCCGATCCGCGTTCTATCAAAAGTCGTCTTTTTGCCAGCCAGCTCCAAAACCGCCAGTCCCTAAAACCCTAAAACGCTAAAACGCTAAAACCTTAAAACGTCAAAACCCCAAAGCAAAGGGCGAACCAAAAGTCCGCCCCATCGTTAAAACGCTAAAACCTTAAAACGCCAAAACGTTCAAAAAAAGAATAGCTTGATCAGTATCGTAACGAGTAGCGCGGAATTGATGATCAGCCAGATCGTTACTTTATTCGCTATCTTTAAATAAGTATCCCGGTTATTTTGGATCTTGCGTTCCAGACGCACCAGCATGTGTTCGATGGTTGCCATCTTTTCAGCAGATTTGTCGGTTTTCCGGATGTTATCATTGTGGCTCAGGTCTCTTTTGAAGTGTCTGAAGACCTCAAACATCAATGGGATAAAAGCGGGCATGAAACGGCTTAAACCAAGTTTGGCCATAAAGTCTCCCTAAAACTTGTAACCCAGATTCAGGTAATGGGTTGGGTTCAGTACAGAGTGGTAGGTAAAGGCATAATCCAGGCTCACACCTTCGAGAACGAAGGTAGCGCCAGCGCTGTAAGTGGCGGGATTTTGATGCACGCCAAAACGCAGGTACAGAGGCTCAAAGAGTCTGGCTTCCACACCGCCCATGAATTCTGTGCTTTCAGCGAAGTCTTTTTTGACTTCGACGGTAGTGGTCACGCCATCATAAGGCATATAAGAGAGTCCCATAGCCAGGCTGCTAGGCAGATCGAGCTGGTTTTCAAAGCCCATCTTGGCTCTACCCAGATTCTTCACGGCAAAGCCGAGCTTCGTGCGGGTATGCAGCAGTGCGGTGACACCCAGATCTACGCCAAAGGCATTATCACTGTCGTCATCATCGTCAAAGACGAGATTGTAGTAATTCACATTATAACCGAAATTGATGGTGGAATGGATATCCTTTTGCAGGGTAATGGCATGGGACAGGCTCCAGATTTGTTCGCCCATAAGGGTCACATCTTCAAAGTCCACGTCCAGCATGCGGACTCCAACGCCCAGAGTTCCGAACCATTTAGGCAATTTTGCGCCTACAGCCAGGGTCTTATATTCAGAGAATTTCTCGCCATTCAATTGGGCAAAACCCACTTTGGCTTCGTAACCCAGATCGGCCAGGCCGGCTGGATTGAAGAAGATAGTGTTCACGTCGTTTGCGACGCCCACAAAGGCGCCACCCATACCGCGGGCGCGAGCGGAGCTTTGGTAATCTTCATATACTCCCAAGAGCAGGGCGCAGGGAATCAGGATCAGGCTAAGTAATATTATTTTCTTCATTTTATACTCCCTATTTCAGACGTGCTTTAATCACGATGGGTTGCACTGTGTTATTTCTGGTGCCGGTCTCGCGATTGCTCACTTCGGCATGGCAGTAATACAGACCTGGAGGCAGCAGCTTCATATTGCTGTCACGTCCATTCCAGCTAACGCGTTCAATGCCGGTTGGAGACGTGAAATTCTGATGTACAGGAGTGGCCACCAATCTGCCCTGAGCGTCGTAGATGCGAATCACGGCACGGGCCAAAAAGCCTGTCTTCGTCCCGAATTCTATATTTATCTTTTCATTCATGGAGGGATCAAAGATGTTTTTGCCGCTTTGATCGGTGCCAATGCTCAGATGAGGCTTGTTGCCGGTGATTTTGACCATCAGTTTGCCATTATTCAAAGAAGTGATATTGACATTGTCATAACGGAATTCTTCCAGATGGACCACCAGATCGCCATAGGTCTTGGGCTCGAATTTGAGCTTGATCAAGACGCCATCATCGGTTTCTGAGACCAGGTTATCCTGCCCGCCATAATGCAGAGTAATGATATCGCCAGCGGCAGAAATAGTCTCGGTGGGATTGAACAGACTGAGGCTGCCGGCAATCTCAAAGCCTTGATACAAGATCTGACTGGGATCGATGCGGAATTTCATCTCGTATTCGCGGATACCCCACTCGCTTTTGAGCTTACTGGTATAGACATTCAGGGTATTGATCTCATCCAGAACGGCATTGGATTCGCTGCCTATTCTGATGGAGGCATAGCTCACATCGTCCACTTTGATCATATCATTGGCATTGCGAGGCAACACTCTGTAGCCGCCGGCGCCGGAGAAATAATCTACCACGCCTTGAATCTGGCTCCACCATTCACCTACGATAATCTGAGAGGCCTGAGGAAGATACATTACGTCGTCCACACTGGTCAAAGCATTGCTGCTATCCGCTATCTTATACACACCGTAAGTATCCATGGTGCTTTTGATCTGAACGTCGTTGAAGCGTACCATCACGCCTTCGTAGGGCTCTCCCACTCGCCCACCAAGGGGCAAAGCGGCTGTGGAAATTGTGGTGATCGGAACCGGGTTGTTGCCGGACAATACCTCACTTGCGCTCACGTTTGTAAGCTCGGTAAGACCATTGTATTCTTCCACGATTCCGGTAAGCTTTACCATGTCGCCCACTTGCACCAGATTGCTGGTAATGCCATGGAACACGTAAAGTCCGCTCCAGGGGCCTCCCTCTGCATCGCCAATGTAAAAAGCGCCAGATCGTTTGGCAGTCACAATACCTTGAACGGTAACGGATTGACCTTTATATGGCGAATCGCCGCTGGCATCTGCCGTATATTGCACATCATAGCAGCTAAGTTGAGCCATGAGTCCGGCAGACAATGTAAGGGCTAAAATACTGATAAGGATTCTTTTCATTTATATCTCCTTGGTATATACATCTTGTAGATTTTGCCCCTCGGCCTCGGGTTCAGCTTTGGCCACAGGAGCATCTTTGATAAAAAACAGATCTATAATCAAAAGACAGACAGCTATAAAGATACAGCTATCCGCTATATTAAAGATTGGAAAGCGTTGCATGATGAAATCGGGAAAGTCCACATTGATAAAGTCTGTAACTCCACCCAGCAGGATGCGATCGATAAGGTTTCCCAGCGCGCCACCCAGCACCAGACCAAAAGCTACGACCTGAATGCGGTGAGTGCTCTGATGCAAAAGATAGACGATAAAGACCAGGGCCAGACAGGTGGTGGCGATAAAAAACACGCGGTTTGCCACATCACTGGAAAATCCCAGGCTGAAGGCCGCACCGGTGTTATTCACATGGGTAAACAGAAAGGTATCGCCAAAAAGCCTTGCCAGCACAGGCACGCTATCAAAGAGCTCAATATTCATGCGCACCAGCAGTTTGGTGATTTGATCAGACAAAAGTACAATCATCATAATCAGGTAAGCAGGGCCAAGCTTTAGTTTTGTCTTCATAAATCAGCGTCTTTGTTTGCGCTTCTTGGTCTCCATCTTCTCTTTGCAATCTATGCAGAGAGTAGCATAAGGGATCATCTGCAAGCGTGCGGAAAGAATCTCTTCCCCACACATCTCGCAAAAGCCAAAACGTCCATCGTGCAAACGGCGCATGGCATCATTCAGATTGCGGATCTTCTCGCGCTCGGTTTCCATCATCATCACAGAATGTTCCATGGATTGTGTGTCGGATCCTTGATCGGCCTGATGATAAGCATAGGAAGAAAGATCTCCACTGCTTTCACGCGATCCCACACTCTGTTCTTTGGTGATGCTTTCTATGTAAGCCATACTTTCTTTGAGTTCTGCACGAATCAGATCTTCAAAGAACTGCAGCTTTTCAACGGAAAGTTTCTTTTCAGCCATGTTTCTCTCCTAATCTTATCTCTATATATCAGTGATATGCCATCTAATAAAAAGTGGCGTCTTATGTCAATAAAAAACTATGCAATCCGCGCTATGAACTCTGTAAGGACTTGCTTCAGATGTGCGGAAGCCACCCCGGCATGGTGTCTGATCTCTTCCTGAGAGTGCGCCAGGGAGTGGAAAAGGTTGCTGTAATTGGTCACGATCGAATAGGCCAGGACCCTGATGCCAGCATGGCGTGCCACGATTACCTCCGGCACGGTGGACATACCTGCCAGATCTGCACCCCAGGAGGCAAAGGCTGCGCATTCTGCCTTGGTTTCCAGGCTGGGACCGCTCACTGCCAGATAGACGCCCGTAAAGGTCTCGATCTTGCTCTTTTTGGCGTAATCATCACAGATCTTGCCATACTCCGGATCATAAAGTTCGTTCATGGAAGGGAAACGCTCGCCCAAAGCCTCAAGGTTCTCGCCCACCAAGGGATTAATGCCCATGAAATTGATATGATCGGTAATGCGGACGATGCTGCCCGGAGGAAGCTCTTGGCGCAAGCTGCCAGCGGCATTAGTCACGATCAAGGTCTTGATGCCCAAAGCGGCCATCACACGGGTGGGGAAAACCACTTTGTCCATTGGGTGTCCCTCATAGAAATGGAAGCGGCCCTGCATGAGCAGCACTGCTTTGCCGGAAATATCCGCCAGGATCAGATTGCCTTTGTGCGAAGGTGCGGTGCTTTTTACAAAACCGGGGATATCCTGATAGGGGATCGTCTTCAAGATCTCAAATTCATCAGCCAGATCACTGAGTCCGGTGCCTAGAATGATCCCGATCTGGGGCATTCGGGGCAGGCGTTCTTTCAGCCAATTTGCGGTTTCTATGTATGTCATTTGTTTCCTGTCTCCGGTGCTTTGTGCACGATTTCTTCTTTTATCTGTTTAAATTCGCCATCCATCAGTTGCTCGCTGTCTTTGCTGAGCAAGGGGTCTTTGCTGATGCGATCCTGAAAACTCTGCAATTCCACCCTGAATTGCATGAGGAATTGCCGCTTTTGCTCTTTGATAGACAGATATTGGTGCTCCAGCATGCTGAGGTGATGCTTGGCCTCATTGATGGCGCGTTTGGCCTTCAATTCGGATTCGTGGATGATGTTTTCCGCTTCCTTGCGGGCGTTTGCGATGATATCTGCCTTCGTCTTTTCGGCAAAGACGAGCGTGCGGCTAATGAGCTCTTCCCTGCGTTTGAGGTCTTCCACTGCCGAAGAAGCCGAAACCGCTTCCTGTTTCACCTCATATTGCTGCTGCTCGCGCCTGGCGATATCACGTTCCTGAAACTTGAGCCGGTCTTCCAGCTCATCTGCCATCTGCTCCAAAAAGGCACGAACCTCTTTTTTGCTGTACCCGAACATCTGTCCGGAAAATTCCTGATGTCTTATGTCCAAGGGGAATAAAGGCATGCGTTCCTCCTACTTTATAAAATGCTGATTAAGATTTTGCGCAGAATGTTTAACAGAAGATAAGCCACGATGGGCGAAAAATCAAGTCCCATGTTTGGCATTATGTTCCGGATGGGGCCCAAAATGGGCTCTGTAACTGCGTATAAAAAGCGGAATATCTGGCTGGAGGGGTCTTGGATCACCCAAGAGGCGATCACCCGTGCCAGGATGACGTAACCATAAATACCGATGAGGTTTATAATGGAGCGTAACAAGATTGAGCTAATGGGATTGGCCATCAATCCATCACCTCATGGCAGTTTCGGCAGCGGGCTTCATAAGCCTCGGTGGAACCTACCAGAATTTGTCCGTTCTGATGGACGGTGCGCTGAGAGCGGTTCGCGGGATTGCCACATTTCAGACATATAGCCAGATTCTTGGTCACGTATTCTGCAATAGCCAACAGCTGAGGCATGCTACCAAAGGGATTGCCCTTGTAATCCTGATCCAGACCGGCAACGATCACCCGATAGCCTTGATCCGCCAGGTCATTGCAAATGCCCACTATGGATTCGTCGAAAAACTGCGCCTCGTCAATGGCGATAATCTGGGTATCTTCCTGAATATGGGCATAGATTTCGGATACTTCGTCGATCGGTATCGAGGGAGCCTGCATATTTGAATGCGAAACGATGTTGTTTTTGTCATAACGGTCATCTATAATAGGTTTGAAGACTATCACTTTCTGCCTGGCATATTCAGCTCTGCGGATCCTGCGAATCAGCTCTTCAGTCTTGCCGCTGAACATACTGCCACAGATCACTTCAATCCATCCCGTCTTCTGGTTTATAATATTCAATGTAAATCTCCCACTGGGAAAAATCCCGATATGCCCAAGCTGATAAAGGGGGCAATTTTGTCAAATGCTTTGTCAGAATAAATGGGCAAGGGCTGTAAATCAGGCTCGATTCTGGATGATTTATGCCAGATACCAAGCGGCAGAATTGCTCGCTAAAGCACTGGCTGATATGAGGTGAGAAGGGGAATCAGAGTTGTGTTTGGGTCGCCTTATACGAAAAGCACTCTGGTAGTTTTCAGGTGCTTCTTTTCCAGCACTCTCACAAACTGTTTCATCAGGTTCCGTCTGATCTCCAGATCCTTGGGCAGTGCGGGGTCTTGATGGGCTTCGTTGATCTTGGTACCCACCACAAACTCGATGATATCGCTATCCAGTAAGATCAGAATCAAGCGCTTCACGGCGTTATCCGGCATAGCTTCCAGGCTGGCATCTTCTTCCAGAGCTCTCAGAGCGCGTGAAAGCGTGATGGTGCCTTCGGTGACCAGGTCAAAGCCTTCCATATCAGCAGTAGGTGGGATCTCTCCCCCTTTTCTGACTTCATTGAGGTTCACCTTCACCGGGATATTGAGCTCACGGGACAAAATAGCCGAGGTCGTTCCACCGCAGATGATCTTCCGGCCCACAAAATCTGTAGCGATTTGGGCCAGTACCGCATCGTGCTCCTTCTTGTAAGGAGGTCCGGTAAGCAGCAGGGTGCGCCGTGGGTTTCTCAGGTACAGTGCTGCACAGGTGATGTCATCGGCAGCGCTGTTGGAATCATATTCCCGGGCTTTGCGGGCGACGCTTTTGGTGATCTCGCGCGCAGAGATAGAGCGGTTTGCCTTCAGCATGGACAGCAGATAGTTCTCTACACCTTTTTCTTGCCAGCCCAGCGGGAAATAAGGCAGGCCCATGCCGCATTGGGTTACCCCATCCGAATAATACACGATCCTGTCTTCCGGTACCAGCTTGATCTCGGAATAGTACAGGTTGCTTTTTCGGAAGGTTTTGATGGGGATTTCCTGCTTCTCCACTTTCATGATCTGTTGATCTCTGATGAGTGCATAAGGAGGGTTATCGTGTTCGATGATTCGCACATGACCATCGTGTTTGGCTTCGATAATCGTGAAAGTACTGTAGCCAATATTGCGATATGAGCATACGGGCAGAGTCTCCAGGATGATCTCGGCAGCATGCTTGATATCCATTTTGGAGGCCATAAAGCCTGCCGCCATGGTGGTGGTAAGTGTAGCCAGGACACTGGCTTTGATGCCACTGCCCAAGCCATCTGCCAATACGCAAATAATGCCGTCGTCGACCTTTGTGCTGTAAAAGCTATCGCCACAGGCCAGGTAGCCTTGTTTGCAGATCTGATAGTGATCAGCTTCCAGGAAATAATCCATCTTGGGCTTAATCCTTTTTGCCGAAACTCTTGATGATTGAGGAAAGCAGTACTTCGCTATCGGCTGCGTTTTCTCCCAAGAGGAAGGCGATCTGCTGCACAGTGGAGAGGTTCTTACGCATCACTTCACTGGCTTTGTCGATGATCTGTTCCCGCTGAATCACGGGTTCGGTGATATCCTGCAAGATGCCACCCAAAACATGATGTTTTTGGATGGAAAACAGCGTGAGTCTGATGATCTTGCCATTTTGCCGGATGTCCTGCACCTGAGCTTTTGTGCCATCCTTGAGGGCTTTGGCAAAGAGCTCATGAAAGTCTATAATGCGCTCCAGATAGGCGCCTTCAAGATCCGGATCCGCTTCTGATACTATGCCGGCATCTCCACCGACGATCTCGATAAAACGCCGGTTCGATTCGATGATCTTCAGATTTTCATCCACGATCACCACTCCGGAAGGCATGGCTTTGATGAGGGCAGTCGCTTTGTTTTGCGCCAGCTTGCGCAGATAGGATACGCACATCGCCGGCTCGGCTTTTTGTTCGATCAACGCACCGGCAAATTCCCGGCAGGTATCGTAGCCACAGCCGCCACAATTCAGTTCGTCTTCTTTTCTCTTTTTGCCGATCTTGAGTAGTGCCGCAGCAATCTCAATATTGCTATGTATGGGTTTCTTGATCTCCCGTTCGCGGAAACCTGCTCCGATTTCCAGCTCTTGAGCATCGCGGGCATCTGGTGCAGCAGGGGTGAGTCTTCTGATGTCATAGCGTTTGTGTACTGTGCCACCGCGTTTGCTCACTCCGGGGCCATTTACACAGCCGCCCATGCAAGCCAGGGTTTCGATCAAAACGGGGCAGTTAAAGCTAGTGATATCCAGCTCGTCAAGGGCTTCTATCACTTCCTCAACCCCGGAAAAGCTCATGAACAGAGTGTTTTCGGGAGGATTGTAATATTTGATGCCTTCGATCATGCCGCCATCTATTGGATAGAGGCCGCCTTCTTCAGCAGCACCCAGAGCAAAGCTTTGATTCAAATCCAGAGCGCTCCAATCGATGTTCTCAATATTGAACCAACGCCGCAGATCGGTGAAGGTCAGCGCCACATCAAAGTTATCTTCAGCCTCATTCTTTTTTGCCACGCAAGGGCCGATAAAGACCACTCCGATATCATCGGAAAAGGCCTGTCTCAGCATCTTGGCATGAGCCTGCAGGGGTGACATCACCGGTGTGATATTGGGCACCAGATGAGGATAGTATTGCTCGATCAGGTGCACCACACTGGGGCAGGCAGATGATATCCACACAGGGTTTTCGCCCTCGCGGAGGAGTTGGGCGCAGGAAGCTGATACCTCCTGCGCGCCCAACGCTGTTTCCGATACACCGGCAAAACCCAGGTTCTTGATGGCAGCGATCAGCTTGGCACTATCCAATCCCTGGAATTCCGTTCTAAAAGTCGGCGCCAAGGATACGTACACTCTGCTTTTTTGTTTTAGGAGCAACATCGCTTCACCCAGATCGTCCCTGATCTTTTTTGCACCAACAGGGCACACTTCTGTACAGCGGCCACAGAGGATACAGGCTTCAGGCATTACCTCGGCACTGCCATCGACTACTCTAATGGCTTTTACGGGACATTCCCGCACGCATTTATAGCAGTCCTGGCACTCGGTCTTTTCGGTGTATATTGGTTTGTTCATATCTCTAACAGCTCTTTCCTTAGTATTTCGGGGAGCATTTCGCTCTTAACTCCGTGATACGGATTACCATTGATGGTAATATTGGGTCCTTCGGCACATTGTCCCATACACAGGGATCCTTCAATGTACACGCTGTCACTTATTCCATGATTCCGCAGGAACTCTTCTATCAGCTTGAGGTTTTCTCTGTTTTCCCGGGCGAAACAGGAGCTTCCCATGCAAATCAGGATTTTTTTCATTTCATTCTTCTTGTAGCTTCTTCTGTAACAAGTTGTTTAATATGAGCCAGTTCGGCGCGGTGAATCACCTTATCGCCCACTGTCACGTTTGGTCCTTTGTCACACTTTTCACTGCAGAAGGTAGCGGCAATATCAAAGTAATTGCCCCAGGCATTTTCTTCCACCAGTTGCAGAGTCTTGGCCAGGATGTCCTGGGCTCCACGCAGATAGCAGGATGTACCCACGCAGACACGGATCTGGCAACGGTCTTTGGCGTCTCCGGTGGAGATACTCAGTTCGTCGTCGTCGATGCGTTTGCGATGCCTGTAAGCAGTATGCAGCAGTTCATGGGCCTTATGGCTATTCGGCTCTTTCAAGAGTTCATCATAGAGTTCATGGATGAAGGGGTTATCCTGTGCGCGATGCATAGCCATGGTTTTGTCTGCATTATATAAGGTCTTTGTGCGTTCCCTGCGCTGTCTTTGGGTGGTAACGATAGGTTGACCGGCACCGCCTGTGCAGCCGCCGGGGCAAGCCATTACTTCTACGATGTCATATTCGGCTTCGCCGGCGATGATCTTATCGGCAAGTTCACGCGCGTTTCTGAGGCCATGCACCACAGCAATTTTCAGGTTGCCATCTGCCAGCGTAGCTTCGCGGAGCCCTGAGGTTCCACGCACTTCTTGCAGCACGATGCTTTCCGGCACTGGGATATCGAATTTGTCCGCAGCATAGCGCAGCACAGCTTCGGATACGCCGCCGC
>JAJBAW010000085.1 GCA_020532545.1 Candidatus Cloacimonadota bacterium
CAGGCAAGCCTCCATGGCGCTGCGAACCAGGCTAAGCGGATTATTGCAGACAAAAATATTGTCGCGTGCATCAAGCGGCAGAAGAGGGCGTCTTGATACCGGGCATCTCCATCGTCTGGCCGTATCGGATCCGCGTGTGTTTCGCATCAAGTCCGAACGGGTTGGGATTGATACCGCCGTTCATATCCTGCTCGATTGTTCCGGATCCATGGTGCGTAGAATCCATCTGGCCTGCCAAGCCTGCTATGCGGTCGCCTCTGCGCTTGAGGCCCCCAGAATCAATGTCGCAGTCACCGCCTTTCCTGGAGCTCAACTACCAAACGGATCCTACACCACCGTGTCCCCGATTATCAGGCACGGCCAGAAGGTGCACACCACCCTCGACCTAGGACCTGCTGGAGGTACCCCCATGGGAGAGTCGCTGTGGTGGGTCATGCAGGACATGCTCCTCCTCACAGAAAAGCGAAAACTCATCCTGGTCATCACTGACGGGGATCCGGACTCAGCGGACTGCGCAAACCAGGCGATCAAGCAAGGGTTACTCTCGGGTTTTGAAATCTACGGGGTCGGGATCACAAGCTCATCCATTATGTCGCTGTTGCCCGGAAGAAGCGTCGTCATAAACGCTGTGACGGACCTAGCTCCGGCCATGTTTTCTCTGCTTCAGCACGGGATATTCAGTAATCACCAGGGTTGACCTTCAATAAAATTACCTGGCGCATGGGAGCCCTTTGCTTTCAGCACGCTAACAACAAAGGAGAACTTATGGGGAGAATTCGCAATGGACCGATTTACGGACAGCAGGAGGCTGGAAAGAGGCCTTTTGAAGGAGGTGAGACCGCATGACCTGGGGACCTGTAATCGCGATCGCAATCGCCATTCTTGAAATCGTGAAGGAGAATATTGATGACTGAAGAAATTATGCCTAGGGAGGATCGGATGGGTAAAATATTGGCTTTTGTCAGTGGGTGTATCGCTGGAATTACCAGTGTGTTCGCGGTGGCATTACTCTCGGAGATTTCATCGGATAAGAGGTCTGAGGATGATGACAATTTGCCTGCAGACCCAGATGAAGAAGGCATTCTGAAGTGACCTTTTGGGGTGGAAGCCTAGTGTTTTCATCCCAATTTTGTGAAAGATTTCCAACTTATTCCCATGGACGTATCGATGCCGATCATGGATGGCATCAAAGCCTGCAAGCGCATTCGAGGTTCTAGAAACTCCCATAAGCGGGATATTCCAATCATTGCCCTGACGGCCTACGCCATGGCCGGAGACAAAGAGAAGTTCCTGGCCGCCGGTATGAACGAATATGTGACAAAACCTGTAGACATAGAGATCCTTCTGCAAAGAATGTCCGAAACGCTGAGAGAACAGCCGCGTTAGGGACGCAGGCGCTCCATGTGTTGCAAAACAATATGAAGTTCTGGAAAAAGGAGACGATGGACTAAGGAACGGCTACCCTGTTTGTTTGGTCGAAGATGCCCCGCAGGTTTTTTCGATGAAAGTGAAGAGCGTCTTACCGGCTGGGTAATTGAGAAATTCAACATACCCTACAGGGGCGGAATCAATGCCTATTGATCTGGAAAATATTGCGGATCCCAGAGTCGATATCGCGGCCATTGCGGCAATACCTTCCGGAGTGCTGCACAGTTCCTTGAGAGCCCTTCGTTCGGAGAGGTCTAGCAGTGATGCTTCGAGGCTCAAAAGTCTTGCCGTGACATCTTCTCCGGGAAGCCCTCTGCTGTCTTCATATCGCCATACGGTGGTTTTGGTCACGCCGAGAATTGTTGCTAGATCTTCTTGTGTAAGTCGCAGGACTTCTCTGATTTTTTTTATTCTTTTTGGGGTCACGGAGCCCTCGTTCGCTTGTAATCTACAGATATGGTTAAACGCTCATCAGTCTGGATTGAAAATCTCTGGATCGCTTTACAGGAAGATCAATGACGAATCGTGTCCATTCTCTGAAGGTGGTCTGGACGCTCATCATTCCCCCATGCTCTTCAGTGACGATGAAATATGAGACAGGCCAAGTCCTGTGCCTTTGCCCACGGATTTTGTAGTGTAGTGACGTTGTACTTGTAACGTAATTCTCAGGTTGCTTCTTCATAGATAGCCTGGATGTCGCGTTTGTTGACGGCTTTAGGGTTGGTGACCAAGCAGGGGTCAAGAACGGCCTTGTCGGAAAGTTCGGGTATATCGACGGAGCGTATGCCTTTGGATGATAGATTCTCTTTGATGCCCAATGCGCTACGCAGGCCTGTCAAAGATTCGATGAGCCATGTGCGTATTTCCGAGGCACGCATGCCCCGTGGATCAAGACCCATGGCTTCGGCGATGACACGGAATCGTTCTGGCGCTGCAGAAAAATTGTAGTCCACCACGTGCGGTAATAGCAGAGCGTTGCATTCACCGTGGGGTAAACCATTGTAGCCACCCAAACTGTGGGCCATGGCGTGCGCCGCCCCAAGACTCGCATTTGAGAATGCCATTCCGGCCTGCATGCTTCCAAGCATAATCTTGGCCTTGAGCTCCATGTCTTCGCGATGATTGAACGAATCCAGGAGATTGCCGTGCACCAATCGGATGGCTTCCAGGGCATGTATGTCGGTCATGGCCGAGTGGGCGCTGGAAACAAACGCTTCGATGGCGTGGGCTAGGGCGTCCATGCCCGTACAGGCTATGAGGTACTGACTTTTGGTCATCAGGGTTTGGGGATCGATCAGGGCCACATCGGGGACTATGGTCTTGCTGATGATGGTGATTTTGGTCTTACGTTCCGTGTTGTTGATGATGGCGAACTGGGACATGTCGGCCGAAGTTCCCGCAGTGGTCGGGATGCAGATGAGCGGCGGCATGGGAATGATGATCTTGTCTACGCCTTCGTAGTCGAGGATATGCCCTCCGTTGGAAACGACGATGCCGATACCCTTAGCGCAGTCCATGGGGCTGCCGCCACCCACAGCTACAATACCATCGCATTCGTGGGCAGTGTATGCTGCGACTCCGGCCATGACTTCGGCAGTTTTTGGGTTAGGGGTGACGTTTGAAAAAAGGACCCCTTGAATGTCAAATGCTGCAAGACTTTCCATGACCCGCGCTGTCCAGCCGGCAGCAACAACACCCGCGTCGGTGACTACAAGCGGCTTGTTCGTGCCAAATTTTTCTGCGTACTGTCCAGCAAGATCCACTGCACCGACCCCAAAAATGGTTTCTGGAACGAGAAATTTGCGCAGAGCGGTAAAGTTCATGGTGTCCTCTGGGCTGCATCGGATAAAAAAGAATGTATTTTTCTAGCAAGTTACTCGTAAAAGTTCCATAATTATTTGCTATTCTGCGTTTTTGTCCGATTGAGGATGGGGTGAAATTTGAGATCTTTTTACTGCTTCTCGCAGTATATAGAATCCATTGGATAAAGGATAAGTTGTCCTAAACAGAAAATAATTATGGGCACGATTTTTCGTGCCCATAATTGTGTCCAACTAGAGAGCATAGCATCTAAGATCCACCGAACCCGTTTTGCCTTTAAAATGATTTTTCCTATAAACTCTACATGATGTCAGTTATATTTTGAAGCGAGAAACCTGCTCTCGCAGACGTTCGGCTAACTGTGAAAGCTCCGTGGCGCTTTCCTGCACAGTCTGGCTACTTGCAGTCATCTCATCTGAAGCGGTACGTACTTCGGCGATGTCGGAACTGATGGAGTGCGTCATGGATGAACTGGCCGCGACGTTGGTGTTGATTTCGGTGATGCCTGTGGACGCCTGTCCGACGTTTTCGGCAATGTCACGGGTGGTCACGGATTGTTCTTCTACAGCCGTGGCGATGGTACCAACGATTTCGTTCATTTCTGCAATGACGCTTGTGATTTCGAAAATGTCACCCACCGTCTGGGTGGTCACGGACTGGATGCCGGTGATCCGCTCGCGGATCTCTTCCGTAGCTCGGGCGGTCTGTTGAGCCAGTTCTTTGATCTCATTAGCCACAACCGCAAATCCTCGTCCGGCCTCTCCTGCCCGCGCCGCTTCAATGGTAGCATTAAGGGCTAGTAGATTGGTTTGGGAGGAGATAGCGGTGATGGTCGAAGTTACCGCGCTTATCTCTTTGGCAGCCGAACCCAGTTGGTCCACACGTCCCGATGTGGCCTGGGCCTTTGATACGGCGTTGGCCGTCGTACTCCTCGCCCTTTCGGAGTTTTGGGCGATTTCCTGAATGGTCGCCGACATTTCTTCGGCAGCTGATGCCACGGTGGTCATGTTCATGGAGGCCTGTTCCATGGCTGCGGACACGGAGTTCATGCTGCTGCTGACTTCTTCGGCAGCTGTGCTGACCGTATTGGCCATACCTGCAGTCTGGGACGAACTTTGGGTCATTTGGGTGGAAATGCTGGAGAGTTGGGTAGATGCAGTGGCAAGGGAATGGGTGGCAGTGTTGATCTCGCCAAGCATTTCTTTGGTTCGACCAACCATGCTATTCAATGCTTCGGAAAGGTGTCCAATGGCATCCTTGGCGGGATGGCTGAATGTAATTGTGTAATCGCCTTCGGCTACTAGCAAGCTCTTGGAAGCGAGTTGGTTTAGCGGACTGGCGATGCCACGGATTAAGAGTACCGCGATGAGTACGCCTAGCAGCATGACAGCGATGCCAACGAAGATACATTTAGTGATGATTTCTGTGTCTAATCCACGAACCATCTGGTCATCGCATAGCCCTACGCCAAGATGCCAGTCCCATGGCTCAAAATAATGAGTGAAGGTAGTCTTGCGTTCACCTTCCCACTGATACGCGAGAAAACCATTCTTATGGTTACGAAAACTCTCTCCGATGCCTTGAACTTCAAAAAGGTTCTTCCCTTCGAGGGATGGGTGAACGAGGACATTTCCCTTGGAGTCATAGACATAGAAATAACCAACTCCGGCTGCTTTGACGGTGCTCAACATATCTCGGAGTTGCGGAGTCAGTATCTTTCGTCCAACAAAGAGCACGGCTACGATTTTATTTTCGGCGTCACGCACGGGCTTGTAGGAAGTCACGTACCAGTCATCAACTACGAAAGCCCTTCCGGTATAGGTATTTCCGCTCATGACGGCCTTATAAACAGGGCTATCCGCAGGAATGAACGTATCTACAGCTCGGCTATCGTTTACTCGCACGTTGGTGGAAATTCGCAGCAGTTTGCCATCGAGCACCTGAAAGATGGTTGTTACGCCTCCTGTCAGTGATTGCACCTTGTCGACGATTTCCGTATTGCCGTTTATGACCGTGCTGCCGAGTCTGAGTCGGGGTATGCTAACACTCTCAGATGCCTGATTGACTTGGTTGGTGATGGTTTTGTCCAGAGCATAACTCATGTCCAGATCAAAAGATCCGTAATGATTTAATTCTCCTTCCAGGATGGTCATGTCACCGGAAAGTTTTTCCATCAGCAGGGAGTTCTGTGCTTCTAAGGAGGCGAAGACGGAGTCGTTCATGTTTTCCAAGGCATCCTTGCCGAGGCTTTGAAGCCCGTCTTTTACAAGGATAGTGGTCACGATGATGACCGAAACGAGCGAGAGTACGAGGATGGACAGGATTCCGGTGAACAATTTTGTAGTGAATTTGACGGACTGGGTGTTAAGCATTGATTCCTCTTTTGGATAATTCGCGAATTAACTTTCAGAATAAGCTTTCAGGCTTAATGAGTCAATATTTTATTCTAAAGTCTTTAAAATGTAACATTTAAGTGCGCGCCATCTTTGACGGAGGCAAATTGCTCCATAAGCCAAATTTCATTTTCTTTTAGTGTCTTGCAAAAGTCATTCATTATTTTACCGCATGTGTTCAGTTTGATGAATACAACTCATTGGGGGATGTCTGGCCGGAGTTATTGGCGTGTTTACGGTAGCGGTGATGTCGGAAATGTCGTCAAACGCAACGTCGTCCGATGATTCAGAGCATGGTGGTGCTCAAGATGACAACCCTGCAGCCGCCGTTCATGATGTAGAGGTTGATATGGAGTAGCGGTTATGATGGGGATGGACGGCTAAGCCTCCATCCCTATTCAGGAGCGTTGTGTAAAGTGGATTTTCAACTATGGCCTATTGCGCCAAGAGAAGCGGCTCAACAATAATTTGGGTTACGTCGATATTTGCGGTGTCCTGCGGGTGCAGGACGTTAGTCTGGGCAACGACTGTGACTCAAGATGATCTTCTGCCTTTATCAACAGACTGCCCGTGTCTGCGACATCGCCTGGAGCAAGCGAAAGCTGTGGGGCTTAGGCGAAGGGGAACTTCCTGCATAGTCTCCTCTGGAGGAGAGCAACAGAAAAGACACTTACCAACATTTTTTTGCGTATTCTGAGGGTCACAGCAAATAATAAACGAATGGAGGTGTTGTTTTCTACTTAACGTTGCAGCTTTGCCAAGAGAGTCTTCCTGGTTATCCCAAGTTTTTTTGCTGCCTCAGTTTTATTTCCTTTCGTGATTTCTAAGGCGGCCAGAATAGCTTCTCTCTCAACTGCATTCAAAGGAAGAATATCTTCACTTTGGACAATCTTGGATGTTGCATTGTCATGACTTTCAAAGGATTGATCTATGCTCAACGGTAGTTCCCGCTCAGTCACATAATCACCCGGCATGAGCACAACAGCTCGCTCCACAGCGTTCTCCAGTTCTCGGATATTGCCGGGCCAGTCGTACTTGAGGAGCATGTCCATGGCCTGAGGCGTGAAGCCCTTGACAACTTTCCTGTTGGTATCCGCAAACTTGTACAGGAAATGCATGGCCAGGAGCGGGATGTCCTCTCTTCGATCTCGAAGTGGTGGGACGACGACCGCCATCACGTTCAGTCGGTAGTAAAGGTCTTGTCTAAAATTGCCCGCTTCGACCTCCGCCTTTAGATCCCGGTTCGTCGCCGCCACAATCCGTACGTCCACCTGGATGGTCTGATCGTTACCCACGCGCTGGATTTCCCGGGACTGTATCGCCCGCAGGAGCTTGACCTGCATGGCAGGGGAGATCTCACCGATCTCATCGAGGAAGATGGTACCCTTGTTGGCATGCATAAAGCGCCCCTCCCGCCGCTTATCGGCACCGGTGAAGGCCCCCTTCTCATGCCCAAACAACTCTGATTCCAATAATGTTTCGCTTAGGGCCGCGCAATTGACGGTGACGAGAGGACCATTTTTGCGAGAACTGTTGAAATGGATGGATTTAGCGATAAGTTCCTTGCCCGTACCGGACTCGCCGTTAATGAGTACTGTAGCTTCACTTGGCGCGATCATGGCCACCATATCCATGAGTCGTCGTATGGCTTCACTCCGGCCGACGATATTTCCGGGGTCGAAAGAAGAAACCAAGCGCTCCTTAAGTTCCTGATTCTCGGCCTTCAGGGAAACATGCTCCAAGGCCCGTTCCATGGTCAGTCGGAGCATGTCAAAGTCGAGAGGCTTGGTCAGATAGTCATAGGCCCCGGCTTTGATCGCCTCGACTGCGGACTCTACGTTTGAGTAGGCCGTCATGATGATGATTGGGATGGAAGGATTGTACGACTTGATCTCCTTGAGGGCTTCGATTCCGCCCATTACGGCCATACGGACATCCATGAGGATCAGGTCAAAGGGTTTTTCCTTAGCTAGTTCCACGGCTCTTGATCCGTCATCGACCCCCTCCAATTTATACCCCCAATCTTTGATGAGAGCCTGAAGGATGGTTCGGTGGCTCTCATCATCATCTACGACGAGAACGGTCGTTTCATGTCTGGCGGCCATGTATTTCTCCTTTTCTTCTCTGAGTAGGTATCAAGATGCTGAACGCAGTGCCCTTGCCAGCAGCGCTCCTGACTTTGATCTCTCCCTGGTGCGACTCGATTACCTTGTGGACTATGGCAAGGCCAAGGCCGGTGCCCGAGGATTTCGTGGTGAAATATGGGTTGAATATGCTTCCAAGGCTTTCTGACGGGATGCCCTTACCTGAGTCCTCTATTTCGATGCGGATTTCGTTCACGCCAGCAGTGGATGCTCGAACAGCAAGTATTCCACCGTTTTCCATAGCTTGGACTGCGTTCAGGTAGAGATTGAGCAATGCCTGCGTGAAACGATCAGGATCAATCTCAGCGTTGGGGAGTTGTTCGTCCCGGGTAAATTCTACTCGAATTCTTTTGGCATTAGCATCTTGGCGGATGAGGCGAAGTGAGTGTTCAATGATGTCATTTACATTTGTCGGGCGGGTCTTCAGGTCGGAAGGCTTGGCGAACTCCAGCAGTTCAGTGATGACTCTGTTCAAACGGTCCACTTCCTTGGTCATGACTGCAACAAGTTTCCGTCCTTCGCTGCCTTCTTCGCAGTGACCTTCAAAATATTTAGCGAATCCTTTGATTGATGATAGCGGATTCCTGATTTCGTGAGCAATGCCAGCCGCGAGACTGCCCAATGCAGCAAGTTTCTCCTTGCGGCGCACCTCCTCCTGGAGCCGTTTAACTTCTCCAAGATCTCTGAGGATCAAGATGTTTCCGAGAAAGTCTCCCATTTCGTTGGTGATCTTTGCGGCGCTCACACTCAATGGTATGGCCTTGCTGTCAACGGCGCACTCGATTTCACGCTCAATGATCGCTTCTCCGCTATCGATGACATCATTCAGATTGCACAAGTTCGCCGGCAGTATGTCATCAGGCAGTTTGCCCGACACGAGGGACGCTTCAAGCCCGAATATTTTTTCTGCTGCCCCATTCACGACTGCCACGCGTCCATCGCTTCCAGTAGTGATGAGACCGACTGGAAGATTTTTGATAATCTCTGATGAGAATGCTTGAGTGTTTTGGAGTTGTCTCCTGGATAGGCGGTAGCTTTGTGCCCCGAAAAGCATCATGACGCCACCGATTCCAAGTAGGAGAAGAACGGAGGAAAGAACTACAGTATTACGGAAGTCCTCGGCTTGGGCCTCCTCGAATGGTGTAACATCGAAGCCGGCGAAGATGATTTGTCGGGCCGGACTGGGTGTACCTCCTCCTTGCCCCCAATCGCACCAATCTTGTCCGCCCATTCCACCGCTATGGTCAAGCACAGGTCGCCCAGCCATAGGCGCAAAGTTGCGATAGACTTCAAAGACTCGCTGTTTGTTGGAACCGTCCTCAATCCGCCATTTTTCAACGGTGTTCACTTCCAGGGACTGAATCTTCTGCCGATCATACAATTTTTCCCCAATCTTGGTCTGATCGCTGTGAGCAAGGATCATCCCATTCTCGTCGGTCACTGCCATGTAAAGGATACTGGCTTGGCCTGCGGTCTCGTGGAGAAGAATTTGAAGTTGGCGTCCACTCCAGTGCATACCCATGCCAGTCCTAGCTGCCGACTCAAAGGCTCTTATTATGGTCGCTCCCTTTTCCATTAACGTCTGGGAAGTCAAAGCCTTTTCCCGGTGGGTGTTCCGAACGGCCATGACAACGAC
>JAJBAW010000086.1 GCA_020532545.1 Candidatus Cloacimonadota bacterium
AAAGTCAAAACAGGCATCGGTCTTTTTAGGCTCATGTCGAAGCAGTGCCCACCCCAAGGCCCAAAAGCTCCAAATGATCTCCACCAATTTTACATTCTACATCATAAATCATAAATTGATTGTAAGCATTCCTCCACCGTATTGAGATGCAGCTCCAAAACCTTCTCTATCGGCTTTTGATACCCACCCGCCAGATTCCAGGCAATGGGTATCTTTTTGTCATGAGCATAGCGGAATACGATCCTGTCTCTCAGCCGAATCTGCTCGGTGGTCAAATTTCCGCCCAGAGGATCATCAATATGGGGATCGGCTCCGGCTTGGTACAGCAGCAGGCTAGAGCCAGCAAAATCGTTCTCCAGAGAGGCGTATAGCCCCTTTAGCCACTTGTCATAGTTCCTGCCGATTTGATCGCTAAAAGCCATGTGCGTGATGTAATCTAGGTTCAGCCTGCGAACAATATCCATGGTGCCATTGCCCCAATGCTCATCAAAATCGATGATGCCGATGCTCTCTATCAGCTTGGCCTTTTTCAGCAAAACCGCAGTTACCATCAGCCCATTAAAAGTGCAAAAGCCCATGACTTGATCATAACTGGCATGATGAAAACCGCTGGTGGGGGAGATGGCGATCCCTTCCTGCAGAGCGATCCTGGCGGCATGGTAAAAACTCCCGCTGGTATAAGGCAAAGAATCCGCAACGGATTTTAAGGTGTTGCCGAATCCATTGGACTTCCTGTACTCCAGGATGGCATCAACGTGGGCTGGGTCGTGCACCAAATAGAGATCTTCCCGGGACACGGGCTCCCAGTCTGAGAAGATCTCAATACCCGGTTTGGATTTGATCAGATCGACAAACAAAGCGGGCTTTCCGGCACTTGGGGAGAAGCCTGTGTTGCCTGATGCTGTTTGTTCAGGGCGATAAACTACTTTCATGTCTTGGTCCTCCTGTTACGTAAAATCAAACGTTTTGATGGATTTTGATAGTTTCACTCTTGTTCATTAGATTCATTGATCGGATCAAGCTGGATATAAACCTCATCCACCTGGTCTTGCAGTTCTATCGTTTTGGCAAGGGCAGTTACCATCCGGCAATAATGGATGGGGTCTGTAAGGCTCTTGCCTTTGCGATCCTTGAGGTATTTGTGCAGCACTTGATAGCCACCGATGTGGTAGTCCCACAGCTCCTGCGATATGCCCTCAAAGTATTTATGCTCATTGATTTGCACCCTGCCAGTGCTTGAATCGAATTTGTAGAAGTCCACAGTGTCATCGGTACCAGAACCCTGGTATTTGGCCAGAGGTGGATCAAGCAACGGGCTTTTGAGTAGGTGGATAGCGGACAGCTCTTGGCCCAATTCAGCAAGTTCTTCGAAGAGTGCATAATCCTCTGTGAAAGGGATACGCGGGAAATCCATCCTGAGATACTGAGCATAACGCTCTCTGTAGCTATTGCTGTGTAATATGGCATAAATATAGTAGAAAAGCTGCTCTGGCTCAAAATCCGGCCAGAGTTTGGAGAATCTGTCGATCAGTTCTGGTGCGATGTTGTATTCCCGTTCAGTACTGGCAAAGATGTCTTCATTGTGTTCGTCGGGGTAGAGGTAGAGGGGAAATACGTATGATATCTCACTGGTCTTATTCGAAATATAACAACTTTCTGATATGCCATTCGATAATAAAACGTGTTGCCAGGTGTCGGATGATTTCACTTGTCTTACCGTTGAAATCCCTACATTATCTTCCAACATATGCTTCATTACTGCATTTCTGGGTCTGCAATGGAAGCCTCTATTAATGCCAGTATAGTATGTATAACGGGTATCAAAGGGGCGGTAAAGTATGGGTTTGATCCTATCATCGCTGAGGTCGCTGTCGTTCAAATCCCTCTGGGCAAAATCTACTTTCCAATCCTGGGCATCTTTTCCCAGTCTATATGTCGTTCTTGCCGTTTCTGCTTCCAACGAGGCAAAATGATGAACTGTTTTCCGCACCTGGTTTTCAGAGTCTTGGATGGTGAGAGCATCTCTGGCGGTTACTATGCCAACGCTATTTACAGGGAAGATTTCCGGCAGACTGGTCCACTCAAGATAATGCTCATTGCCTGTGGCTTCGGGATGAAAGAGATAGAATGGAGAGCTGGGGTTTAGCTCTTCATAAGTGTCGATTTTGAAGTCATTAGCTTCCAGCCAGTCGTACTTTTCAGTCCGGAGGCCGAAGAGCTCATGGTGAGCTACCTTGTGCACCTCTTCTTTACCACTTTTTATCATCAAAACGATGGCGGTACCCTGCTGAATATCAAATACGTTATCGTCCTTGCCACCATCTGGAGCCTTTTCTTTCTTCAAGCTGTTGCCGTGCAGATCGAGCACATAGATCTCGTCAAAAGTGTTCATAAGGCTTTGACGCATACCCCTGAAGGTGGGGTTGTCCAGATAGCCGTGATTGGTAATCATACCCACGATACCGCGCCCGGCCTTATGAATCTTCCATTGGGCAAAGCGGAGAAACTTCACATAGTCGTCTTGTAACCATTTGGGGTTTCTTTCACCCAAGGGACTACTATCTATGGTGTAATAACTTTGCGCTCCATCCAGATCAGTCTTGAGCAGTTTTTCCGTCCATGCATTGCTGTTCTCACTGGCTCCGCTATACGGTGGATTTCCCATAATCACCAAAATCGGGTCTTGATGTTTCACTTTATTGGCCAACGCACATTCTTCGCTGATGTCATGGGTGATGGGCAGTTCCGTTTGCATAGGCGTATCCGGTTCCAGGGTATTGGAGAGGTAGAGTTTAAAGCGTTCATCATCAGCCATTTCATAACCGTGTTCAGCCAGGAGGTAGCTGATCTTGAGATGACCTACTGTGTAAGGAGCCATCATCAGTTCGATGGCGTGAAAGTGCGGCAGGATATGCTCTTTGATGAGTTTATGGATGCCGCCGCTGCCGTATTTTTCGCTGTGTTCGGAGATTGCCACTTTGATGGCTTCGGCTGGAAAGGTGAGAGTACCGGCTGCGGGATCCAGGATGGTTACTTCCGGTGAAGCCAGACCATCTGCGAGCCCAAAATGGCTTTTCAGCAAGGAGTGGATGCTGCGCACGATGTAGCCCACCACAGGTTCCGGAGTGTAATAGACTCCGCGTTTTTCTCTGAGGCTGGGATCGTATTCACTGAGGAAGGTTTCGTAGAAATGGATGATGGGATCGCTGCCCTTGCCTTCCTGGTAGTACTTGTGTAGAATCTGCTGAATATCGGTGACACAGAGGATTTCTGCGATGTCGTCGATCAGCACTTCCAGAGCTTTGGGCGGCTCTTCATAAGAGATGAATTTGAAGATGCTCTTGAGGATGCCCAAGGTGTTGGGGATGTATTTGTGGATGAGCTCACGGTTAAATTCTCCGGTGCTGCGGGTGCGGGCGGCAAAGATGCCATAGGTGAGGGTTTGGGCATAGAGATCGGCAAATTGATCCAGGGTGAGATTGTTGATCAGCAGCTTTTTGAAAGATTCGTAGAAGCCCAAGAGCACCTTGCGGCCCTGCTTTTCCTCTTCGGCCAGTTCGATGGCGATGATCTCATCGCGCAGGAAGCGGGTGCGTTTGGCCAGAGCATTGGCCAGGCTTTTGGGGTCTGTGATAGCAGGCAGGGAAAAGGAAAAATAGCGGTCAAACAGGGCCTCAAACTCATCTATTTGGGACAGAGGTGGGGCCTTACGCATCTGGGTGGCGTTGATGGCGCTGGCAATGGTGGCACTGCAGACAAAATCTCCATGCTGATAGAGCCAGAACTCATAGAAATTGGTGAGGATAAGATTCGGGAAGGTGCCCAGGTAGCGCTTGAGCTGCTCGCTCACGGAGATGGACTCAAGATTGTATTGCTCCGGCTTTTTGGCTTCGATATAGCCGGTGATGTGGTTCTTGCCATCCCAGATGCGGAAATCCGGGTTTCCCGCTTCCGTGGCTTTGGGCAGGATGGTTACTTCGCATTTGGCGATGCGGTTTTCCCTGGCATAGGTCTCCAGTAAGTCCTTCAGGCAATGGTAGAAGCTCTCTTCTCTGGCATCGCCCCAGTCTATGATCTTTTGTAAATCACTTAAGTACTTGGTCAAAATGTGTTTTAACAAATCTCCACTCCCTCAGTGTAATATCTCACTTTAGCCAAGACAGTAGGGGGGAGATATTTGGTCAAGCTCTTTTTATATCAGGCATTCCCCCATTATTACTAAAGCCTGATTATGAACTGGTCTTGGCTTGCTATCTGAAATATCGTCCCTATGGGACTCAATCTCTTGTGTAACATTCGTATGCTATCAAAATATCGTCCCTACAGGACTCATTATGATAGGGTATTGAAGCGGAATCATGAGCCTTTATGCCCTAAGTCAAGATCTGAAATAAACGGACATGAATAAGAGCTAATAGGCTATGTTCATGAGCATTGTAAATGTGATATATAGATATTTTGGGGGAATGCCTGCTTTTTATATCATGGTGCAGAGATTTTGGCAGAGCTTGCTAAAACTGGGAGCTATATTAGGCTATTTCTACATGTAGTGTTTGAAAATGCGGGTTGGGATTTTGCCAGAACAACTACAATATGAGTCCCGATGGGACTTAAATAGATCCCAGGCTATGATAAAATAATCTTTTCTTGTTGAACAGTCTCGTTAAGACACGCATTCTGGACAAAGCAAAAAACCCCCAGGACTCCCGGGGGTTTTATTTCTAACTATATTGCAGAATTTACTTGGCCAATACCATCTTTTGGGTGGATGTGTAATTGTCGCTACTCATGCGGTAGAAGTACACTCCGGTGCCGGCCAGATTGCCACTCATATCGCGGCCATCCCAGTTTATCTGGTAGTAGCCAGCTTGATTGTGAGTGTTATTAAAGCTCGCCAGGATTTGGCCCTTCACGTTGTACACTTCGATGCGCACAGCTCCCGCTTCCTTCATGCTGTAACGCAGGTTGGTAGAGGGATTGAAGGGATTTGGGAAAGCGGAGAAGAGCTTGGTTTCCACAGGGATACTGGGAATCCCAGGTTCATCACCTTGGGCAGAAATAGTGACCATCAACGGACCATGATACCTGCTTTCTCCAGTGAGGCTACGATCTTCCAGCCAATAATAATAGCGGGCACTACGATAGACCTCAGTATCGGTATATTGATAGTTGATTTGAGTACCTTCCACACTGCCTGCATCGATCAAAGCATTATTGATCATCATCGCAGTGGAAAGCTCTTTCACTTCGCTACGCAGGACATTGTATCCGGCATGGTTGGTTTCGGATTCGGCAGTCCAGGCAATGTTCACATTGAGGTCTGCAGACAGCACAGCGGTGAAGCTGGAGAGGGTAACGGGAAGTGTAGGGCTGGAGGTCAACACAAGTGAGGCATCATCAAAAGATGGACCATGGTGTCCCGCCCACCACCGTCCGTCTTTTCCACCCGAAGTGAATTGAATTTTTCTGGTACCAAAAGGCAAGGCTCTTCCACCATTAAATTGCGTCCATGGTGTATTCTTTTCCAAATATGGTATAGGGAAGATCGTATTGTCTGGGACTTGGTTGTTAGCAGCACGTACACTTTGTTCCGAGCCAATCTGATCCGAAGAAAGGATTAGACCTGCTGCATTTAAATAATTTACACTGATAAAATACAATCCTGAACAGTACTCATTTTGGTAAAGCCATTCATGCCAGGCACAAGATAAATCCCCAGCATCTAATTCAGCAACTGTGAATCCTTGAGAAATCAAATCCACAGTTTGGCTTTTCGTACAGATCTCATACGATGAGTTAAAGCAACCATTGCCGGTTCGGGGTAGTATATAGCCTGGTGGGGAGGAATATATCAATCCATCATAAGTCCATCCATTACCACCATTCACAAAAGTCCAGTCGGTGGCTCCGGATTCGGCGCCCGGATTTGCCAACATGTTTACGTTTATCGGTCCTGCAAAGGCTGGCACAAGGAAGATCAATGCTGCTATCATCAGAGCAATTGACATAAGATTCTGTCTTTTCATACACTACCTCCAATTCAATAGTGTCCAAATTTAAGGTTTATCATAAAATCAAGCAAAGTGGCGGGTTTAGACACCACTCAAATCAATGGACGTTATTTCGGGACCCAATATCCCGAGCGATTGTGATAAATCCAACTTAAAGTTTATCTGTTTCTCTGAGAATGTCTAAAAGACTGCATTACTCATATTCTATTTAATAATTACAATTCGATGATATAATACACCGATTTCTTTCGTCAATTTATGTCAAGATTAATATTTCAAGGCGCAGATTTAGAGCTCACGCCTGCTCCTGTTTTAGGGATTAGCTCTGAAGTAGGAATGCTATCTAAAATTACGTCCCTACAGGACTCAATCTATTGTCTAGCATTCGTTTGCTATCTGAAATGCCGTGCCTACAGCACTCATTAGGGTATTCTGTTGATGGCGGTAGCGAATAATTCTTGACAGCTACTCATATTGTTGGATTCTTGAAAACTGCCTGTTTGCGGCCAAGCTTGAAGCTTACTTTTGGCTGCTGATTGATTGAATGAATGTATGAGTAGTAGGAGAAGATCATGAAGATTATCCTGAGCAGAAAAGGCTTTGATAGCAGCTTTGGTGGAGTAGCCAGTCCGGTATTCACCCAGGACGGGAAATTCCTCTCACTACCCATACCTTTGAATAGCCCTGAAGCGGAAAGGCTGGGTTATGATGTATCCTATAATGACCTCAATCTGCACGGGCATAATTATGGCCACTTGGTACAGGACCTTTCCCGAAACAAGCGCAGAAACCAGCTTTCCGGCGATATGCTGGTTCGGCTGGGTCTGGATCTGCTGAAGGACGTTTACCCGAAGCGTGATAAAGCCTGGAGGCCGCTGCTTGGACAGCTTGGCTCAGCGCAGGGACATCTGAAGAAACAGGGCATCGGCACAGGGGATATCTTTCTGTTCTTTGGTTTGTACAATTGGGTCAAAAAAGAGAACGGCCTGTATTCCTACGAGAAAGGCGAAAAGCCCTTCCATCTGCTCTGGGGCTGGTTCCAGGTGGAGGATGTGATCGATCTGGATAGGCCCGGAGATAAGATTCAGGACTGGATGAGCCATCATCCCTATTTCTATATGCCGGGGGTAAAAGGGAAAGCGCTGTACCTGGGAAGCCGGGACCTGGTTATAGATGAAAAGGTCATCATCAAAGGCGGTGGTGTGGGTATTTATGATAAATACAGGGAAGATCTGCGGCTGAGCAGACAAGGCTCTGGGAAGTGTACGGATTGGCTGGTGCCAACATTTATGTATAGTGAGGACAAGACTAAACTCCCTACTTATCATCAAGACCCCGGCCGCTGGACGAAGGAAGGGGATAGGTGCGGTCTCAAGGCGGTCTCGATCGGGCAGGAATTTGTGTTTGAGAGTGAGGATCATCCGGGGGCTATAGACTGGATTGTCAGCTTGATAGGTAGGGGGATGTCGTAAAAGGGGTCTCACGCAGATTACGCGGATTCCGCAGATTGGGTGAATTGGCAGGAACAAAAAATACATCAAAGCTAGTTCCATCAATATTCCCGAATATTCAGTCTTGAGCCATTCAAACTTAGCCTGTAAAAAAGCTGTGGAGGTCTGCTATTCACTTTCCCCCTAATAATCTGCGAAATCAGCGTAATCTGCGTGCCGCTCATTGAACAAGCTCTCAGAAAGCAGATGTCTTGATAGAATCAGCTGCAATACATTTTGCCAATGTCAATGGCCCCAATCTGCGAAATCCGCGTAATCTGCGTGCGGTTTATTGCACAAGCTCTCAGAAATAGATTGACTGTTTTCTTTGAATATACAGTCTTGTACCAAACTGCTAAAGCACTGTGTGCTATGCTAAAGTTTGAGAGAAGATCAGGAGATGATATGCGACGAGTAGTGATTGCGATGATCCTAATCAGCCTGCTTTTGGGCGCTTGTGGAAAAACGCTGACATCGAGTAAGACCAAGATTACATTTTGGCACGGTCTGAGTGGTCCCTTGGGGGATACTCTTACCGATATGATCATGGAATTTAACCGCAGCCAGAACGAAATCGAGGTGGTGGCAAACCCCATCAGTTCCTATACTGCCTTGTCGCAGAAATTGATGGCTTCTATCCAGGCCAAGAAGCAACCGGATATCGCTCAGGTCTTTGAGAGCTGGGCTGCGAAGTATATCGAATCCGGGGTCTTGTGCTCTTTGGAACCCTTTATGGATGAAGACAAGGATTTTGGCGAAGAGGACTTGCAGGATATGTTCCCGGTCTTCAGGAATTCCAATACTTTCAACGACACCATCTACTCCATGCCCTTTAATAAAAGCGTGAGAGCGTATTTCTATAACAAAGACGAATTTTACCGAATGGGCCTGGATCCGGACATTTTCCCCAAGACCTGGGACGAATTTCGCAAGCTGTCCAAGCTGCTGACCCGGGACACGGATGGCGATGGTAAGATAGACCGTTGGGGTACCAATTTCAATGTGAACGAATGGCAATTTATCAACCTGCTTTATCAAGCTGGCGGCGAGATCGTGGATGCGGCTGGAAATCCAGCTCTGAACAGCCCAGCCGGGGTAGAGGCCTTAACCTTCATCACCGATATGATGTTCAAGGATAAGAGCGCGTATCTGGTAACGGGATACGACGGTCAAAATGACTTTATGGCCGGCATCGTGCCCATGTATGAAGGCTCCAGCGTGTCCATCACGCACATGCGCCAGCAGCCGATCAATTTTAACATCGGTTATGCGCCACTGCCTACTTATAAAACTGGAAAAAGCGCTGTATCGGGTACGAATATCGTGATCTTCAAATCCGGAGATAAAAAGCGGGAGCGCGCCTCCTGGGAATTTATCAAATGGTTTACGGATACAGAGCAGACTGCCCGTTGGAGTGCTGAGACCAGCTATATGCCTGTGCGGCGCAGTGCTATGGGCACCGCCAAGATTCAGGGCTTTTTGGCCCAAAATCCCCAGTATCAAGGTATATTTGATCAGTTGGAGGATGCGGTTTATGAGCCTCAGACTTCGGCTTGGTTCAAAGCCAGACCGGAGCTCAAACAGGCCCTGGAACGCGCCATGCGCAATGAATCTACAGCCAAGGAAGCCCTTGATGCTCTTGCAGATAAATTTGCCAACTTGATAAAGGCTGAAGCAAATTAACATATTTTGCTTGACAAAGAAAGGGATATCAAAGATATGAGACATAGGATGCCGAAGTGGTGAAATTGGTAGACGCAGTGGACTCAAAATCCACCGGGCGAATAGCCCGTGCCGGTTCGATTCCGGCCTTCGGCACCATTACCTTTAAGGAGAAAACTGGCGAAATTGCTAAAAGGCAGTATTCTATGATACTAAAGGCGGCTTGTGCTACGCATCTATTATT
>JAJBAW010000087.1 GCA_020532545.1 Candidatus Cloacimonadota bacterium
TATGCCATCCAGAGCTGTCTGTAAATCTCTGACGCTCTTGATCTTGATGCCATCTACGTCATCATCGTGTTTGAGCTTTAGATTTACCATCGAAAGCCCGCGCATCAGTTCATCTTTGAGGATGAGGTTCAGCTTCTTCAAATCCGCTTCCACCTGAGCCTGAGCCACCTTCCAGCCTTCGTCTATCCGCTTTTGGGGATCATTGCCACGCAGGTATGGAGAGGATCCGGGTTCACTTTGCCCAAAGGGCAGATCCAGGATATCCTCTTTACGGTAGATGGGCTCCAGGGTGATGCCGTCGTAGGTCCTGGTCTTCATTGCTTTGTCGTAGTCCGCCCCTTTGAGGGAATCTACGACGAGTTGTTTCCAGTCTTCCCATTTAGGCGGCTTAAAATCTTTACTTATGTTCACTTTTGTATTCACTTCTTTTTTACTCCTTATCTGCTTTGATTAGAGCTTGCACTGGCTTCATGCCGTAGGGAGAGCGGTTTTCGATCGAGGTCAAAATAGCTCCGCCCCCAGTGAAGAAATAGTATTTGGGATCATTCTTGGCTTCGGCAAAGATGCCGGGCAAAAAGGTGCCAAAATCCTGGATCGTATCACCCCCGCCAAAGAGCTTTTGGGCCATCTTGTTTTCATTTATCAGAGCGTACATGGCCATGCTGCCTTCGGGGAAAAGCGCGCTATAGCCCATCACTGCATTCACAAAGATGCTACCGGCCTCGGAAAATACCTTCTTGATCTCGGGCAGATCAAAGGATTCCGGAGCCACATCCAGCACATAACCGATCTCTTCTTCATGCGCCCAATCTCCTAGATCATGAATGTCATAGACTTCCCAATTGTCCTCGGTGCGCTCTTTCATCGTATCACATTCCACGATGAGCGGTAATTCCACGATCTTGGTGATATTTTCGCCACTGTCGTCGATAAACTTTTGTGCTGCCTGTATATCATCTTCGGTGAGCCCGGTAATCTTAAGTCCGTATCTGGCGGCCAGATAGGCATTGTAAATCACGCCACCCAAAACCAGATGATCGGCAAAATCGATCAAGGCAGAGAGCGCCCCGATCTTGGTATCAAACTTGCTGCCTGCCACCACCGCCACCAGAGGACGCTTGGGCTCAAAGATCTTATCCAGATTGCTCAGTTCTTTTTGCATCAGGAGTCCGGCATAGGAAGGCAAAAACTTGGTGATATTATAGGTGCTGGCATGAGGCTGCCAACTGCCAAAGGCATCATTGATATACACATCGGCATATTCTGCCAGGCCTTTGGCAAAGGCATCGGAGGCTTCATCTTTGCTTTCCTCGCCTTTGAACCAGCGGGTATTGGGCAGATAGATGAAGTCACAGGTGCCATCTTTCAGGCTTTGTACGGCTGCTTGCAGAGGCGTAAGATCTGTGATTCCAAAACTATCTTCGGCTTTCAGATCCGGGATGAGGCCCTTCAGTTCCAGCTTTTGGGAGAGATAATCCACGATCGCATCCACAGCCTCAAGCTCTGAAATCGTTATCTTTTTGGTGATTTTATCGAAAGGACGCCCCACGTGGGACATCAAAATCGGCATTCCGCCTTTTTTATAGATGTGAAGTAAAGTGGGAATAGTGGCATCGATACGCATCGGGTCTTTGATTTTACCCTTTTTCACCACGTTATGATCCATGCGGACCAGCACAATCTTACCCCCCAGATCGGCATCCAACAGGCTTGGTATTCTGCTCATTTTTTAGCTCCATTATGTTTTTTATTTAAGTTTAAACACGGAAAGGTAATTTATATGGGTGAAGGCATTACGTCAAGCACTTTTTCATCACGAAAGCAAAGCTTGCTACCAGCAAAGGCAGGCAAAGCCGATGAATTCTGCTGCCATTCCCCTCAATATCTATCCCTGCAAGCTCAGGAGATTCCGATGATCTTGCGCAGGCTCATGATCTTAGCTGCCGCCAGAGGCCGCACTTTCGCAGCTCCTTCCCGCAGCACCTGATGGATATAATCGGGATTTTGCACAAGCTCTTCATAGCGCTGGCGATGAGGTGCAAGTTCGCGGTTCATCGCTACAAAAAGTTCCTGCTTGGCCTCTCCCCAACCCATGCCTCCTGCGGTATAACGAGCGCGCAAAGCGGCAATCTCCTCGCTGCTGGCAAAGCACTTGTACAACGAAAATACACTGCAAGTGTCAGGATCTTTGGGCTCTTCTATCTCTTGGGAATTGGTCACGATCTTCATCACGGTTTTTCGAAGCTGTTTTTCGGGAGCAAAGAGCGGGATGATATTGCCATAGCTCTTGCTCATCTTACGTCCATCCAGTCCCACCACGGTCTTACTCTCCGGTTGAGCCAGGGGCTGAGGCAATCTCAGAGCCTGGCTGGAATAGATATGATTGAAACTTTGGGCTATATCCACCGCCATTTCCACGTGTTGAAACTGATCGTTACCCACGGGCACCAGATCGGTATCAAAGAGCAGGATATCTGCCGCCATCAGTATGGGATAGGTAAACAGGCCCATATTCACCCCGTCATCAGGGTCTTTGCCGGCTTCGCTATTGGTTTGCAGCATAGCCTTGTAGGCATGGGCTCTGTTCATCAGTCCCTTGGGCGTAAAAGCCAGGAGGATAGTAAGCAGTTCAAAGGTCTCTGGCACATCACTTTGGCGGTAAAACAGTACTTTATCCGGGTCCAGCCCACAGGCCAGCCAGGCTGCCGCAATCTCCAGCGTCATGCTTCTGATCGCAACAGGGTCTTTAGTGGCATTTAGAGCATGGTAATCGGCTATAAAAAAGCGGGCCTCACAGGTCTCGCTCAGTTTCAGAGCCGGTTGAATCGCCCCCAAGTAGTTCCCAATATGGGGTATACCAGTAGGTTTGATGCCGGTCAAAGCTATCTTTTTCATCTATTCTCTCCTTAGTCCTCTTCTGTCACTATGCCCCAGAGCTCATCACCCAAGGCATCAGTTATCTCAATATCTACCATGAGCTTATCGTCCACCGGGCGGTTTTCCAAATACACGATACCATCTATTTCCGGTGCCTGAAACCACAATCTGGCGCATAGAGCCTCCATTTCAGGGCTATAATCTACAATCATGCCCCTGTGAATGGTGCCCACAAGCTGCTCCATTTTGGCAGTTTTTTGTTCTTCCAGCTTGCTTTCCAGTTCCAGCTCCAGCTCTCTCACCGCATCCCAATCCCAAGCTTCAGGATAGTGCCATTCACTGCCCTTAGTCTCTGGGGAATAGCCAAATACACCCACATGCATGATATCAACTTCCGTAAGGAATTTGTCGATCAGATCACGGTCTTCCTGAATCTCTCCAGGATAACCCAACATCAGAGTAGTGCGGAATACCGCCTTGGGAACCCCGGCTTTGATGGCTGCAAAGAGAGCCTTCAGCTCTGCGTAGCCCTTCTGCCGATTCATGGCATGGATGATTCCATCGCTCACGTGCTGGATCGGTATCTCAAAATAAGGCAAGAGCTTGGGATACTTGCTCCACAGCGGCAGCCAGGACAGCTCAAAGTGATCGGGATGCAGATACATCAGCCGGATCCATTCAAAACCCTTGATCTTATGCAGTGCTTCGATCAGCTCCGGTAAGGCCTTGCGCCCATAGATATCGGTGCCGTACATACAGCTATCCTGAGCAATGAGCACCAGCTCTTTACCACGCTTGACCAGCGCTTTCGCTTCCTCTACCAGCTCTTCGATGGGTACAGAGACGAGTTTGCCGCGAATCGAGGGAATCAGGCAATATGTGCAATGATTCTCACATCCATCCGCTATGCGCAGATAGACGTGCTGTTCCTGCTCCAGAGGAGCTCTGCTCAGCAGTCTTTTGCGGCTGATATCAGCACCCTTGGGCAGCACAGAGCTTTTCAAATAGTTCTCGAAAGCTGCCAGATCCTTGAGCGAAATCCAGCTATCTACCCGGGGGAATTTCTCCTGGAAGGTCTTCAGACCGCGATTCATCACGCAGCCTGTTACCACCAGCTTGGTGGGAGCCTTACCGATTTCCTGCAGGATTGCCGTCAAGGTATCATCCAGCTCCGTCAAAGCAGCGTGTAGAAAGGCGCAGGTATTCACCAAAATGAGATCTGCGTCTTTCCACTCGTCTGCTTCGGTGAGCCCGTAATTTTTCAGGATAGCTACAAAACGCTCGCTATCAACGAGGTTTTTCGCACAACCCAGGCTCAGGATAATATATTTCAATCTAAAAGGTGAATAAAGAGTCCGCTGCGCAGCTTGGGCTCGAACCAGGTAGATTTTGGAGGCATGATCTTGCCGGCATCCGCAATCGCAATCAATTCATCCACAGAGGTGGGATGCATAGCAAAAGCCACTTTTTCACGTCCACTATCCACGCGGTTTGCCAATTCTTCCAGACCTCTGATGCCACCCACGAAATCGATGCGCATATCTTTGCGGGGATCGCCAATACCCAAAATGGGGTGCAGCAGATTATTTTGCAGGATGGAGACATCGAGATTATCGACCTCGTCGTCTTTGTTCCAAGTACCGGGTTTGGGGCTGATAAAGTACCATTTGCCATCGATATACATGCTCACTTGATGCTGACGGGTAGGACGGTAGCTGGCACCGGCGGGAATCTCTTCCACGCTCCAGCCTTTACGCACTTTGTCCATGTATTCCTGGCTGCTATTGCCGTTCAGATCCTTGACCACACGGTTGTAATCAAATATCTTGAGTTGGTTGTCTGGGAAGATCACAGTCATAAAATGGTTGAATTCCTCTTCACCTGTGTAGTTCGGAAATTCCTCACGACGCAGCAGTCCCACTTTGGCAGCACTGGCTGTACGGTGATGTCCATCTGCAACATACAGACAGGGCAGCTTGGCAAAAGAAGCCTCAATGGAGGCAATATCGCTGGCCTCATCCATGAGCCACAAGGTGTGGCCAATGCCGTCATCGGAGACAAAGTCATACACCGGTTTGGTATTTTTACTCACTTTTTCTACCACCTTATCAATGGCTTCCTGATGAGGATAGGTAAAGAACACAGGGCTGGGATGAGCATTACAGGTATCAACGTGCCGGATGCGGTCAGCTTCTTTATCGGCGCGGGTATGCTCATGCTTTTTGATGGTTCCATCCATGTATTCATCCACAGAGGCCAGGCCCACCAGGCCGTATTGTTCGCGACCGTCCATGGTTTGGCGGTAGATGTAGAACATCGGCTTTTTGTCCTGGATCATGTGCCCGTCTGTGATGTATTTATACAGATTTTCTTTGGCTTTGGCATAGACTTTGGGGTCATAAAGATCGGTGCCGAGGGGCAGATCCACTTCTGGCTTTTCCACATGGATGTAGCTGAGGGGGTTCTTTTTCACCTCGATGCGGGCTTCGTCAGAATCCATCACATCATAGGGTTCAGAAGCGATAGCATGGGCTTTCTCCGGAATCGGGCGCAGGGCTTTGAAAGGTTTGAAAGTTGACATTTTGTTTCCTCTTTTATGTTCTATTTTTATCTGTATTTCTTAGTGTAAGTTTAGTTCTCTTTGTGTTTTAGGCAAAATAGAGTTCCAGCACTTTTATCAAGTCTTCATGGTCGCGAGTTCCACCTGTCTCTCGTACAGAGTGCATGGCCCACATGGGGTTGCCGATATCCACTGTGGGGATACCAAGCAGAGCCGCAACCATCGGTCCAACTGTGCTGCCACAAGGCATATCGCTACGCACCAGGAATTCCTGATGCTGCACTTTGGCTTTTTCACAAAGCTGAATAAAGCGGAGACTGCTATCGCTGGTGGTGGCATAACGCAGATTGGTATTGCGCTTGATCACCGGGCCTTTGTTCATCAGCGGGCTATAATCCGGATCGTACTTCTCAGCATAAGCCGGATGATAGGCATGAGCCATATCGGCAGAGATCATAAAGGATTGCCTCAGGGCGCGATAGAAATCTTCCCGGCTCCCTTTTTGGCTGAGACTGATGCGCTCCAAAACTTCCGTCAAAAGCGAAGAATTAGCGCCCTGGGGGCTCTCGGAGCCGACTTCTTCATGATCATAAAACACGGCCACAGAAGTCTGTGCCGGATTCTCGGCAGTGATAATCCCGCTTAAGATAGCATGGGTCATAGCCAGGTTGTCCAAGCGTCCACTCACGATCATATCTTCCTCTATACCGAGCAAACTGGAAGGCTGTAAGTCATAGAGATACAAGTCCATCTCCAGGATATCTTCAGGTTTTACCTTAAGGTGATCGGCGATGAGACTCGTCAGCGGATTGCCCTCATGCTTTTGTACGCTGAGGATCGCCTGCAGGTGGTTTTGTTTGTTATATTCAAAGCCTTTGTTGATCTCGCGATTCATGTGGATAGCGGCATTGGGGATGATGGCTACCGGCTTTTTCAGATCTATCGTGATCGCCTCTTGCCCTTTTCCCTTCTTGATGATCACCCGTCCGGAAATACTCAGCTCGCGATCTACCCAGGTATGCAGGATGGGGCCGCCATATACTTCCACACCCACGCGGCAGACCTCGTGATCCAGCTTTACGCTCTCCGGTTTCAGTTTCAGAGTAGGACTATCGATATGGCTGGAGGCCATGGCAAAGCCATTCTCGTTCAGAGGTTTACTCCCCATTACAAAAGCGATGATGGCTGTATCCATCCGGCGGATATAGTATTTGCCGCCTTTCTTGAGTTTAAATTCAGCGGATTCTTTGAGTTCGGCAAATCCGGCTTTCTCCAATCTGTCTGCAATCTCTGCACTGGCTGGAAAGCGGGAGCTTGCCGCATCCAGAAAACGCATGAAGTCATTTATCTGTTTACTCATCATATCTCTCCATAGTTCTTTTCTTTGAATACTAATATTTTAACATACGGATAAATGTCAAGATGGATCAGCTATCTGAGGGCTGTTTTGGTGCTTTTACAATCATTTAGATCATTTTAAGGCCAGTTATTGCTTCGTTTCCCTAGAACCTTAAAACGCTAAAACCATAAAACGCTAAAACGCCCAATCCTCTTCCCTTTCACTTGCTTCCAATTTGCCTTCGACTCGAGATGACTCGAAACCTCAAGTCAACTCCAGTCGAAAACAAGTCAGAAGCGAATTGGGGAAAGGAGCAAGGATCGTGATTTGACCAGATGCATGAATTGTGGCAGAGCTAAGACTTGGTCACAAGCAAATTGAATTGAACCAGATGAATAATATTCTGGTTTTGAGCCACCTGTATTCCCAAGTTGAGCCATCCATATCTTAATTTAGAGCCACACAATATCCTGTTTAGAGCCATCAATTTGCGCGGCACAGAAATCACTACATTGGTAATAGATGCTTCTCTATTCAAGCGTGGCAGAGACTGGGTTAATAATGTTTTTGAGTTTTATTAGGCATAGCCAAAATGAGATTGTGGAAGCTAACACGATCTAAAGTTGCACTCCACCCATTTTGTATGCGTCTATCCCTGCCAGGCTGCTCTATGACAGCTCTTGCTTCCATATGGCTCCCAACTTCGTATAGGGTGGCTCTAAAGCAGTGGAGGGGTGGCTCAACTTGGGTGGACAACATGGCTTCTTGGAGGATAATATGCAACCAGAGTCATAAAGAAGAAAGCAGCCTAAATGCTTTGCAGAATTGAGCAGTCTCCTGTATGATAATATTGTTTTAATGAAATAAGTTCTTGGCGAAAAATTGAAGGTTGAATTAGTATATTATGATAGATGAACCTCAGAAACACCTAGAACAGTGACTTACTAACATTTCTCACTTGCGCAAGCCTCTATCTGGCAATAAGATAGCTAAAGATAGTGCTTGACAAAAATACCTCGTATGTATTTGTGGTAATGTGCATTACGCAAAATAACAACACGAGGTATCACAATGAAATATCTAAGAATAGCCCAAATCAGTCAAGTTAAATCTTCCAGCTTGGTGGAGAGTAACGCCCTTTCTCTCTTTAATCGTTTCCATCTGAGAAGAATACTCAAAGCTTGTGCCATTGATAAAGAGAAGGGGCATCCGATAGAACATATGTTGTATATGATGCTGGTGATCATGCTGCAGGGGTCCAAGTCTGTATATTCCGGGATATCCAGATTGCAAGCTTCTAAGCTGAAAGCGCCTTTGAACAGGATGCTGAACAATGAACAGTATCATTGGCGTAATCTGCTTTACCGCATCGCTAAGGTCTTTGTTACATTATGTCCTACTCCACCAGGAAAGGTATCTGCTTTGATCATTGATGATACCGCCAAAGAGAAAACCGGTCGCAAAGTGGAGAATAGCTCCTGGTTTTATGACCACTGCCGCAAGGGTCACTACATGGGCTATCAGGCCATCGTTGCTGCTTTGCATAATGGAGTGGCAACTGTCCCTATAGACTTTGAACTGAAGATTGGAAAATCCAGGATCAAGCATGCCAAGAAAGGCCATTACCATAAGGGCACCCATACTGAGCAAAGGGAAAGGATGGCAAAGCAAAAAAAGACCAGGATCGCAGAATCATTTATCAAACGTGCTTTACAGAGGGGTTTCAAGTTTCAATACCTTTTGTGGGATAGTTGGTACAATAACAGCGACAGCTTACGGTTTATCTATGAAAGGCTCCTTCCTAAAGGGATAAATCTCATAGCCATGGTCAAACGAAATAAACAAAAGTATCTCTATAATGGTAGGTATCTGATCGTAAAGGATCTGTATAATAGGGCTGGCAAGTGGTGCAAACATAAGCCTAGTGGCATAAAGTATAAATCGATTATTGTTGAGATCCTGGACAAGAAATCCGCAGTAAAGCCTGAGTCACAGAGTGTACTGGGAAAAGTCAAGATCTGCTTCTTCAAGTATCCCGACCATAAGAATTTCCAAGCTGTCATCAGCACCAATTTGGAGCTTTCAGAGCTGGAGATTTTGGAGATTTACTTGCGCCGCTGGTCAATTGAAGTGGTCTTCAGAGATATCAAACAATACTTCGGTTACGATCAGAGCATGTCTTCCAAATATGCACCCCAAATAGCCGATCTGACTATCAGGTGTGTGTTCTATAACATGTTCTGTGCCTTGAAGCACGATTATCCTGAGAAAACTACAGAACAGCTTGTCATTGAGTTCTATTGCGAAATGGAGGAAACGTGGCTCGATATTTTGTGTGGCAGCATCTTCCACGATAAAACCAGAGCCTTTCTGAAGCATGCCGTGTCACAAGGCTACAAAGACATCAGCCGGTTGCTAAATGATTATGAATCAATCTTTAATGATTTCATGGAACGCCAATGGTATGATGACAAAATTGAGGAAATAGATATTTCAAATATATCGCAATATGGCTATCTCCGTTCTAAGAAGCAGGTTGCATGAATTGTTGGTCCTCAGCGCACAGCGTTTATCAATGACTTAGGTGTGAGAAATGTTAGT
>JAJBAW010000088.1 GCA_020532545.1 Candidatus Cloacimonadota bacterium
CACGGAGCTTAATTTATATTCCAGATTCCAAGAGACTTCGTGAAAATTTCCGAGAGATGCGTATCTTTCATCGGCGTCATCCGCGAGAAGTCAAATCATTTACCCACAGAGTTTCCGGAAGGACCAAAATTTTTTTGCATGAAGCTTCAGATTACCCTGCCATCCTCCCGGCAATTAGTGAAATCTCTTTTTCAGAAAGGCGGGCTAGGCTCCATCCTTGTGCAAACTTGGCAGTTTCTGACTTTGGAAGCTGCTCATCTGTAAGATCTCGGATGCGTACCCTCGCTGGCATCGAAGCCCCTTCCCCAACAAAAATTGCTTCTTGCTGGGCAAGATTTGGCAATGCCTTGGTCATTCCGGACAATCCATCAGGCAAGAAACGAGAGACATGCTGTTGATCCGCTGCATTCGTAAGTCTGAGGACCAGCCACGTGCCACACTGGGAGATAACGGTGCTTTCAATATCGGCTGGTCGCTGGCTGACGAGCATCAGACCAATGCCGTATTTTCGCCCTTCACGTGCGATCCTTCGAATGGCGGTCTGAGCTGCAGCATATTCGGCATCACCTCTATCAGGGACGTATCGATGAGCTTCTTCACATACAAGAACAACCGGATCGCGCTTTCTTTCGTCTGTTGTTTGGTAAACTTTGTACTGAAACAGGAGGCGGGCCAACATGGCTGCAAGGGGGCCAGCGACCTCATTTGGAAGGCCTGAAATATCCAAAATGCGAATATCCCGATCATCGCCGCCTTCGTCTTGAATTTGCCCTACTAATTGGGCAATTATCTGCCCAAGTGTCGGCGTTTGATTTGTCCATTCCTGCATCATGAATCTGATTCGAGGGTCTCGGCGTAATACGGAAAGCTTGTCCAAAATCGATTTGAATTTTGTGGAAAAATCAGATGGGGTTACGCTTTGAAGTGTGCCATTTTGAACGCGGGCAGCTTGTAAATAAACAATATGATTGTGAAATTCCTGAAGGCTAAAAGGACGCGGCTTGTCGTGATCAAATTCAAGAAGCTGCTCATAAGCCACGCCTTCTTTCGGGCGGGGGGCATCATGATCTAAGCCATCAGTAGGAGCCGGGGTGCCATGGGCTATCGGAGATGGTGTGATGAGATCGGCTGCAACCATTCGAGCGTAGGTTATGGCTTTGTAAACGATATTGTTCTGAGACGTAGCTTCCTGTTCTGTCTTGCCAATAACGAGCGTTCTAAATTCATCTGCTGACATCAGCCAGTAGGGCAAGTGTATCGGCGCCCCAGCCGCCTCATCATTTCCCACCGGATCGTAGGCTCGGTAAACGACGGCTCTTTCTTTGAAAGCGTGATTGTATTCCCCATGCGGATCGATCAAGATAATTCGTGGATGACAGGGCGCATCCACGACTGGTTTATGATCCAGCATGCTGTGAAGCAACGCCGCTACTGCTCCAGACTTACCCGAGCCTGTCGAGCCGAGCACCGCACAATGCATACCGAGCATTTTGTCGACGTTTGCCCGGCAGACGGCATTGTCTGCGCCAACGTAGTGCGCAAATGGAACGAGGGGGGTGTATCCTCCTTCATCATGTTGCCCTTCAGCGGCAGAATAAATCTGGGCAGCTTCTTCACGAGTCAGCAGGTGGACACTTTGAAGGGGGAGGGGGTAGGTCGTAACGCCTCTAATAAACCGGAGCTTTTGGTCTGCGGCGCTCCAGACGCCTTCTGCAAACAACTCCACTTCCATAATCCGCTGGTCGGCATCAGGGGGGATGGGCTTAGCTGCCTCCAGGAGTTCTTCAGAGCGCATTCTGAGCAACGTTACAAATCCGAACACAAGGCGTCTTCCGAAATGAACTTTAACGATGCTGCCGATCTGTCCAATAGGATAGACTCGTCCCTGATAGGTTCTGGTCAGTTCCGTGACATCTCCGGATAATTCAACGCGGATTGAAGTTCCGGACACCTCGACGATATGTCCAATCTTCAGGTCGGCGATATGGTCGAATGCATTCATGGTAAGCACGCCTCCGTTCCTGAGTTCAATAATTTGGTGACGCCGGCGAAGGTCCACCAATCTCGCGGTGTATCGGCAGTTGGAGGTGCGAGCGGCCCGTCAGGGCCAACGTACAAGCCGTCTTTTGAAATGACATAAACCCGCTTTCCCCATGAACTCGACCGCCACTTTTCGAGAGTCGGATTAAGGCCGGAAGCAAAAGCAAGCACTGTCGTCTTGTTCTCCGGGCGTTGAAGCGCCAATTCGATTTCTTGGTTAATGTGCTCGTCGCCAAAGCTGTAACCGCACGTTGCAAGCACATTTTCTTCACTTGCGCTTAGGATGCGACGAAATAGGTCAAATTGCGCGGCGAAAGGATCGCGTTGTGTTGCCAGATATTTTGTCGATTGGGGGTAGATGAGCACTCGAGAGTTTTTCTTCGGATAGAGGTCTCCCTCTCGGACACGCCAGACTCGGTCGTCATCCCCTAAATGCCAGTCGATTGATCCGTGTAGCTTAATCACGTGAGCGCGGTGCCCAGAGCCTGGTTCGTCGTCCCCATAGCGATGGTTTCGAAACGCGACTGCGCCGCCCGAAAATCCGTCCCAATAGGAGAATCCTCCAAGTGCTAGCGCGTCTTCAATGAGCGTGTCATAGTTAGTGGTAAAAAGTCGTACTGCTTTTCGGCGTTCTGCGATCCCAGCCTGACTTCGATTAAAAAGGGCGGAAATAAAAGCTGAGTGATGTTTGATGTCGACAATTGGATCTGTTTGAGAGCCAATTATTTCGGGAGAGTCGTCAGCATTTGCTGGTATGTATCCCCACCGAATTGTATCAGCAATCCATTTCAAAATTCGTTGGTGCAGTTCATCAAGTTCCTCCACGGAAAGCGTGATGTCCCCGAACGTGGCGACTTTCGCTCGCGAACGCTCAGCGATTGCCCGATGGTCTCCAAGATGACTCAAAAGATGCTCGATATGAGAATCTTCTGGGAGTTGACTTCTAATAATCTCAAGTAATTTATCATCGTTTGGTTCTCCATAATGTTTGGCTATTGCAAATATCTGCTCTGTCAAAGCCCACATCAATGGGATTCCAGCATCCAGGCTGATGCCAGCACCAAACAGCCATGATTGGTTTCGTGCGGCTAAAAGATTGTCGATTTGAACAAGAATGTCTTTTGTTGAAAAGTCCATCAGGTGGCACTCCGTAAGTGTCAAATTTTCATTTTGAGTTGGCCTGTACCATCAAGAGGAGATTTTTTCTTCACAGCCTTTTTGGATGCTGGCTGTTCGCTACTTTGCGCTTTGGCCTGTCTGTGATTTTCACTTAAGAGACGCTTTAAAACTTCCTTGCGAGCTTCTGGGTTGATGGTATAGCGCACTCTGTCATTTTCGGGGAGAGTTTCAATTTCATTGAAATGATATTTCAGATATAAATCCGTCCATCCGTAGGCCTCAAGGACACTTTTATCGAGTTCTATGTGCAATTGGCGTAATTTTAAAATTCCCGCCAAAGCATCTTGGGGAGTAGTGCTGAGAAAATTTTGCCGATATCTAGTTGGGATATTATGGCCGCGCGGATCCTTCTTGGATCGGGTAATGTATAGCTTTTTAATATCGTTTTCGATTTCGCGTGAATGAAAAAGGTTATAGATATCCGTCAAGCCGATCCATAAGGACAACATAAGATTTCGGCGGTACTCGTGATATTGCTCGCCGACTTTTATAAGAGGGGCACACGTAGTTAGCCAAATTCCACTAGGAAAAGCAAATGTGTCAAAGCACTTTGATGGCGAGTAGCGAAGGTCTTGTTTCAGAGCGCCGCTATATTTGCGTGCCCAAACTTCGTGGATTGTTGATTGAACGATAGAAAAAAGATCCCATCTGTCTGTGGTGAAGACGTATAACGCATCAGAAAATACTCGATCTGTTGAAGATGCTGAAAAGCTAAGATATTTCGTTGTTCGGGCAGCGATAAAGCAGCGGTTGGTGTTAATAATTTTAGCGTACAACTCCGTACGTGGCCGTAAAAACCGCCACCAAAATTCACGACCACCCGGATCAGACTGGGCTTCGCGAGCAGGACGAACTTTACTCTCTATGATTGAAAATGCTGATACATATTTACGGGCACTTGATTCTGACCAATCTCTGAAATTAATGATGCTTCGTCCAGGTTCTTGATCAGGCGTGTTATTTAACTCCTGACCATTAATAATACGCTGTATAACTTCTTTGTTGCTATGGTCGTCTTGAATAATTTGATTAGCTTCTTGGTGAGTCAGTAGGAATCCGTCACCTAAAAAAATTGATCCTTGATATATCTTGTGCGCGTTTATAATAAGATTCTTTGGCGATCCTATATCTTCGCTATCTTCCAAATATGTTGTAATAATGGGAACTTCGCATCCGTCTAAGACAAATTTTCCATGCCATCTTCCTCGGTACAATGATATTAAAGAAACAACGAGTTTGGCACGGCCCGGCCATTTAATTCCTCGGATTGCAAAATTGATGCTTCCTCCCTGGGTAACAACCTGCTCCAACCCATCTTTTCGAACGTCACCGTCTTTAATGGAATTGGTTGTAATAAACGCTGTGAATCCCCCAGGCTTGAGAAGAGAGTAAATGCGGCGCAGGAAAAAAACCACGAGGTCACTTAGGCCTGTGGGTGCAAACGCATAACGAACATACCCACAAAATTGATACCCGTACGTGCCGCTAAGAGCTTGTCCGCCAAGATATGGCGGGTTTCCAAGGATACAGTCAAATCCGCCTTTTTCCATGATCTCCGGAAATTCTAAAAACCAATGGAAGAATTTTTTTTGAAATGCCATCGCCCAAGCTGCGGCAGTTGCTTGCCCTTGAAGACGCAATTCTCCTTTTAGATACTTGCGAAATAAGGCATCAGTAATCAGGTTAACCTTATTGGCTTCTGTTTTTTGCAAATAGAATTGAGCGATGGGTATCGCAGCAATCTGGTTTAGAGTCCAAGCATCAATATTTGTATTTAATTCATTAAAATTATTTTTTTTAATTTCAATTTCATGCGATGTTGTTTCCGGCAACGCTGCGAGTTTTTTCCTTAAATTGCAAAGCGAATCCAGATGGGTCTTCACCTCTATGGGCAAAGGCAACATCCCTGTCAGATATTTATCTCGTTCCGCCTTATTTCGTTTACGTAATGCAGATGCAACGGGCTTTTCATCGCTTGGGATCGCAATGAATGCTTCGTTCGGAATGCCGTGTTTGAGGTCATCGTAACCTGCGAAGCCTACAATGGCATTGCCACATTTAATGTGGTGATCGAGAAAATTCAGAGGTTCGCCCGGGCTGTGTGCTTCCAGCCATAAAGCAACTTTGCATAGCTCGACTGCTAAAGGATTCAGGTCAACTCCATATATGCATTCGCGGATTACATCACGAATCGCTTTGCGAAGTGCAGTTGGAGAGGGCTGATCTTCTTTGGTGCGTACTGTGGCTAGCTCCAATCCAATACGGCGGGCAGCTGCGAGAAGAATGTGCCCTGACCCACAAGAAATATCGGCAACTCTCAGACTTAATAAGGCTTGTTCAGGATTTAGCTCTTTCAGTTTCTCCGCAATCAAATAATCAAGTGAATGCTTGATAAGCGGCTGGACAAGTTCGTCCGGAGTGTAGTGTGATCCTGTCGCTGCGCGTTGATCACCTTGAACAAAAGAAAATTCAATTTGTCCTTCAATTGATATAAATTCAGGCTTGTACTCCAGTAATCCCTCATAAACTGAGCCAAATTCTTCAACATTCAAAGCGGCATAATTTACTCGAATAATCTGTCTGGTTTTTGGATTTTCATACATGCTCAATGCACGAAGGCATCCTAAAAGGACGTCGTTTCCTAAGTTGCACCTGCCCAACATGCCAATGGCGTCTGGATTAAAGAGATCACCTGCGAGAGGGGCAATTCCTAGTTTTTCTCCTGGGCCGTAGGCTTCAAAAAGTCGAAACGTCGAGCAAAGGCTTGTCCATAAGTCATGCTTCCGACGGTCCAAAAGGTACCTTTTTTCAGATAAACGCCGCAGACGTTGCAAGCTGTAATAGCTGGAATAAATATTTCTATTTTCTGTCTTAGTGTTGTGTGGAAAAATAAGATCACGTTCCTCAATGACCATAAGAAAAAGTAATCTGTAGATAAGCTGTAGAAGATGTCGATAGTATTCGTCTGACTTGAGACGGCCAGATAATATGGATTCACGAAGAGTATTATTTGACTGATAAGAAATGAAACCATTGGCAAAATCGAGAATAGCTTGTTCGACTGCTTTAGAAAGACCATCTCTAATGCGAGCACCAGAATCCAGAGAATCCTGATGGTAGTGCTCCATAATGCTTTCGGATGCTGTGGCATTTTCTATCGGAAGGCGAGAGGCATGGAGAAGGCGATAGAGAATGGCAAAATCAGCAAATAGGCCGTCAGTAAAAATACGATCGAGATCGAATTCCAAGTAACTGAGTTTAATGAGTCTGGAACTGTCTCTCAAAAGCCGCAGCAAGCGACCATTGGTTGCAAGACCATAGAGTTGGTCGTTTAGATTCAAAAATTCCTGAACAAGGGCATGACTCGACATGCGCCTATTGGCTTGTTCGGGCTTGCGATCCAAGCCCGCTGGGTCAAGGTAGCCAACGATTTGAACTGGTGTATTTCCTCTGTTAGTTGCATAGTGTGAGATTTGATAATTTTTACCGTCGAGAATTATCCCCTTTGCCGAATATTCCAACTCGTAACCCAGGAGGCCCAACAATGGCACAATCCAGTTTTGCCTCGTTTCCGTGGTAGCGCTTGATCCCTCTTTTAATTTTTCAATCTTCCGCTGAAAAATACGCCAGTAATCATTGGCATCAGCCCATGCACGGGCGATTTCGTCTTTGATCTTGACGGATGGGTCAAAGCCGAAGTCACGGGGTTTTTGTCCTGATTTATCTTCAAGATTATCCAGAACGTCAGGGGAAAGAATTGCGCCCTCAATACGGATACTGGGGAAGTTCATGCGGACACCTCTGGAAGCAGAATGTAGATTCCCAATAAATCCATGGGCAAAACAGGATAGACCACCTGAAAACGTTGATTATCCATGAGCGCAGTGAAGCGTTCGTGCGCAGCTACCAATCGTTTGGATTGTTCCTCGGCCAGAAGATGGAATTCAGCCTCAAGTTTGTCTAATAAGTTCAGCTCATTCTCTAAAAAGTTCGAGCGGGCCTGGATCGACAGATCGCTGGAAGCGTGAACTGAATCGAGCAACTTCTTGGCACTTGTGCTGTCGAGAAATTCTTTTTGAATGGGCGTTCCCCGCCACCCCCACAGGAGCATTTCCTCGGCAATAATCTGAAAGCCCGCCTTGCTTTGTTCAATGACGTTTCGGCAACGGAAGAGGAGCAGCGTAGTTTTAATGGTCACCGCTCTGGTTCGAATTACTGATGCTCTGGCAGCTTTTTTATCTTGTCGGCTTAACGTGTTGGCCATGATGAATTGGCAAAGCTGTTCAACAAAAGGATGATTACGTCCGATGTAGTGGTATCCTTCTGCCGTTGGGGATTCAAAGGCCACCTGCACGACATCTCCGGCAGGCAATAAGCCCTGGAGTTGGGGAGGGAGGTTTCCTGTGACGATGTGGTAGCCGTTAGATTTCTTTGTGACTTGTAAGCCGAGCAAATAGCTGAGGGCGGTGGTAACGAATTTTTCAACTGATTGTGGATCGCCGATTGCTTCATCAACGTTTCGCAAATCTTCCTCAATTTCTTGAGCTTTGATGGCGTTTTGCGCAAAAATGCTTCGGGACACTTTTTCGCGTTCCGCAGCTTCGTCAACTTTCCGGCTGATAGCGGCCTTGGCTGCTTCCGCTTCGGCTAAGTCGATGAAGTCAAAGCGAAGCTGTTTTTGAGGGGTGACTTTCTTTTCGATCCGGCTTGAAGTTTTACTTAATAGCGCCTGTGTTATGGTGTCGATGATACTTTGGGAGTCTTCCGGAAAGGGGACATTGATACCTGTGGCCCTCTTGATTTCACGGACTTTGCGCAACAATACATCCAGAACAATCCCGTCAATGGGGTTGTCGCTTCCGTAAAGGAGGCAGGCTTTCACTTCTGGGGATTGCTGCCCGAATCTGTCCACACGGCCTTCACGTTGTTCCAACCTATTTGGGTTCCAAGGAAGATCATAATGTAGAACAGCGGTGAAGAGATCCTGCAAATTGATACCTTCACTCAGGCAGTCCGTGGCAATAAGCATCCTCGGTTTGTCCCCTTCCATTTCCGCAATGCGCTGTTTACGTAAATCGTCCGGATCTTCACTCGTGATAACGCGAAGATCCAGCTTAGAGAATTTTAATCGCAGTGCAGGTTCCAAATGTCGGCCAAGATATTTTGCGGTCTCGATGTACCGACAGAAAACAACAGGCTTAAAGCCCTTTTTGAGCCAATCTGAAAGGATGGCGATGGTGGAAGCCAGTTTTTGGTCATCTTTGGGGTTGGCCAATTCTTGAAGACGATCCGCAAAGAGCCTCAGTTGTTTAGTAAGCGCTCAGGCGACCGCATCTTCCACGGGCGTCCCTGATCTGCGATAGAAGCAGGAGTCTTTACTTTTTGCGTGGCTTTGGCTTGGGGAGGGTTGGGAGAAGGGATCTGTCCACGTGCTGCGGC
>JAJBAW010000089.1 GCA_020532545.1 Candidatus Cloacimonadota bacterium
AGCATGGCGATCAAAGAGCTATCCACAGAGCCATCCAGCACTTCATCCCAGGCGATGGCCTCTTTGCCAAATTCCCGCAAGATCTCGGCAAGCTGATTTGTAAACCAGCCTTGCAGCTCTTCATAATCCTTCAGTCCCAAGTCTTTGAGGCGGGCCTGACAGTCCGGACATCTTTGCCAGACAGTTTTGGGCACTTCATCGCCACCGATATGGAAATAAGGACCCGGAAAGAGCTCGCAATACTCCTGGAGCAGCTCCTTGAGAAAGGCCAGAGTGGCATCTTTGCCTACGCAGAGGATGTATTCGAACACGCCCCAACTATTGGCGGAACGGTACTTATGCGGCTCGCAACCCAGGCTCGGATAGGCGGTCAATAGGGCAAGGCTGTGGCCGGGGAAATCGAGCTCCGGCACAATGGTGATGCCGAGTTCTGAGGCATAAGCGATTACTTCGCGCACTTCATCCTGAGTGTAAAAGCCACCATAGCGGCTGCCATCCTCTTCTGTGCGCCAGGCGGCGATTTCGGCCAGCAGCGGAAAGAGTTTGCTCTCCAGACGCCAACCCTGATCGTCACTCAAATGCCAGTGTAAGTAGTTCAGCTTCAGATCCGCCATGTAATCCAAATAGCTTTTCACGGTGCTGACGCCGAAGAAATGCCGGCTTTCATCCAGATGCAAACCGCGGTAGTCATGGGCGGGGTAATCTATGATGCGACCGCAGGATAGCTTACTGTCTTGTTCTTCAATCGCCAGATGGATCAGCTGTTTCAGAGTGGCGAGGGCATAGCGGAAGCCATCCGTGCTTTTGGCGGAAAGGGTGATCTCACCAGGCTCGATGCTGAGCAGGTGCATATCCTTGTGGCTGGCCGCGACGCGGGGCATCTGCAACAGGCGCAGCCTCATAGGCTCAGCGGTGAAGAGCTCTGGTAGGGATGCCTTCTGCTGTTCATAAAAGGCCAAAAAGCGGGAAAGCGCAAGCTCCAGCTCTGCAAAGTTTTTGGGCAGAATGATCTCAAAGCTCTGTGGCAGCGGGATCTGCTGCTCTCTAAGCAATGTTTCACGAGGATAGGGTATCATCTTGGATCTCCAATCTTAGGGTTATGATTTCAAAGGGGTGCACGGGGAAGTCTTCATCCATAAAGAGTTCTTGCTGAGGCTCTTCCAGCATATTGCATTTGTAGATCTTCTGGATGGGCAGCATGGTAAAGAGAGACTCTACACAGTGGCGTCCCAAGGGTTCATAGAGCCGGAGGATGATGGCCCGGCCTTGCTCTGCGGGTTTGATGGTATTCAGAACCAGGGTATCATGCCTAAAGTGCAGTTCCAGAGGCTCCAGAGGGGACTCACCCTTAGTGATGATAAGCTCTGCCTCCAGGCTTTGCGAGACTTCTGCCAGGTACGCATCGGTGATATCGCAGGTGTCGCAGAAGAAGCCGTAGGAATAGCTTTGGGGACCAAGATCTGCCTTTGGATCCACATCGGCAGGGCTACGCAAGAGCGCAAGTTCCAAGCGGTTTTCATGGGCCGAATAGCCATATTTACTGGCGGCCAGAATGGCAGTTGTGCGTCCAGCTTCACTTTGTGCAACAAAGCCTTGGGCAGGGAAATCGAAGCGCGCAGCTTCCCAGGCATTTTGCGGTCTGGCACTGCGGGAGATTTTACCCATCTGGATACCGCAGTCCACCTTTTGCGAAAAGACATTGCTGCTAAAGGCTACACGCAGCATCTGGTGATGTTCCTGCCAATCCACTTCATGATGGATAGTGAGGTGTTTCGCTCCGGGCAGCAGTTCGATGGTCTGCTTGATAGTGGATTTGCCGATCTTCAGTTGGTGCACGATGCGGAAATAGTCTCCCATGCTGAAGGCCTCTATCACCTTGGCCTCAGATGCCTCCTGAGGCGTGGTTTCACGGTAATAATGGTTGATGTCCCAGGCACCCCAATTGTTGGGTTCATCCTCCCAAAGTTGGATGAGGTTAGACGGCTCTGCCAGGAACTCAATGCCGCCACTTCTGATGCTAAGGACGCTTCCATTTTGGCTAACTTTCACCTTAAGATTACTTCCTTCCAAGAGATAAGCGTCCTGTTCGGGGATTATCTCTTCTTTGTCTAAAAGCATGGGCGCAAGCTGTGGATAAAAGCTGAAGCTGCCCTTGCTGTAGGGCTCCAGGCGCACCAAGGCCTTGAGCTCCTGCCCATCCTGAATCATATACTGTATCTCACAATGATCCAGAAACGCTGAGTAATCCTGATAGGCTATAGGGAAGCTCAGCCAGCTCTGCACTGCTGTGGGCGCGGGATTGAAGATGCTGTAAGTCAGCTCACTATCCTGGGGAATCAGGCTTTCCTGAATAAAGGACTTCAGCGCGGCATGGTTCTTGCTGCTCATTTCACGGGCATCGCTGTAAACTGGGGTGATAGAGCTTCCGGGCAGAATATCGTGAAACTGCAGGAGCAGGGTATCTTTCCAGATGGGATGCAGCAGCGCCGGATATTCCAGTCTATCGCCCGCCATGGCTTTAAGCACCGCAATCCACTCTGCCGCATGCAGAAGGCGTTCACTTTGCAGGTTATCCTTCTTCATCCTGGCCTGGGTGGTGTAGGTCCCGCGGTGGAACTCCAAATACAATTCCGTATAGCATTTAGGCAGTTTCTCTTCCGGAATCTGCCCGTATTCCTCAAAGAAGTCTGCCGCCTTGCTGAAAACAAAGTGAGGGCTGCCTTCCAGGTTCTTTTGACGCAAACCGTATTCGATGTGATTGCGCGTAGGTCCACCTCCCCCATCGCCTATACCATACAGGTTCAGAAAGCTCTCTGCCAGTTCCGCTTGAGCGAATCTACCTTCTGTGGCAATAAATGCCGAAGGGTTGTTTGAAAAATTATAGTCGTTGGTAGGGAGTTGATGCGCGCGCACCTGGGAACCATCAATGCCCTGCCAGATAAAGAGATGCTTGTCAAAGACATTGCTCTCGTTCCAGGAGAGCTTCTGCGTGATGAAATAATCCACTTTGCAGCCCTTCATGAGTTGAGGCAGATTGCCGGAAAAGCCGAAGCAATCCGGCAACCACAGGCAATTTGGGATGATGCCAAACTCTTCATCAAAGAATCTTTGGCCATAGCTGAATTGCCTGATGATGGATTCACCACAGGTGAGATTGGTGTCAAACTCCACCCAGGAGGCACCTTGAATCTCCCAACGTCCTTCTTTGACAGCGGCTTGCACTTCTTCATAGAGAGCAGGATAGTCTTCCTTGATCCACTGATAAAGCTGGGCTTGCGAGGCTCCAAAGACATAGTCCGGATAGCGCCCTAAGAGACGCAGAGCATTGGCAAAAGTGCGCCCACCTTTACGCTTACTTTCCCGGATGGGCCACAGCCAGGCCAGATCCAGATGCGCATGACCTACACTATAGGCCTTCAGTGCGCTGGCATGAGCGGGTTTATCTAAAAGCTCTTTGGCTATCTTGAAGGCTCCAGACTTATCGCTGCCCCAGAGATTGCAGATTTCATTCAGCCCGTAGATGATTTTAGCGCGGCGCACAGAGCCCGTGGGCAAAGCCACCGCCAGATCATTGAGTAGCTCAAGATCCAGGGTAAACTGATAGTTCTCTTCATCAAAGAGGCTGAGCGAGCACACGGCCAGGCGATACTCTTCCTTACCTGCTCCGAAGAGATCATTGGCCGCAGCTTCGATATAGAGCTCAAAATCACCATCAGCATCTGCGATATCTGCCAGTGGGACATAGTGTTTGCTGGCATTGTGATACCAATCCACCTTGGGCGTGAGCCCCATCCAGGGCTTGTCGCTTTGCATCACGCAGGCTTCTCCCTCAGAATCGAACCACAGCCCTTGCATAGAGGCCGGATGCTCCTTACTGAGCTGGCCGGAGACCTTGAACCAGGCCGAACCCCAGACTTCGCTCCAGACTTCTCCGCACTTGATCTCTCGAAACCTGGTATCCTGTGCGTCCCACCAGCTTATGGGATTCGGATCGTGAATATACTCTACACAGAGCGGCTGAAGCTTCGTATAAAGCGCATCTTTTTGGCGCTGAATGAAGCGCTTGATGCGCTCCAAATGAATCTTTTCGTTTTGCATCTATTTCTCCATCGGGACTACAATCCCTTTGATTATAATGTTTTGGAAGAAGATAAAGACCAGCAGAGTGGGAATGGCCGCGATCACCAAAGCTGCATAGCCTACCGAGCTGCTGGCACGTTGCATGAGCTCATAAATGTGCACCATCAGGGTCCACATGGATTGATCCTGGCAGACCAAAAAGGCAAAGAGGAAATTGCGATAGGCGGCATTAAAGGCACCCAGGGCAATCACAGCCAGGATGGGTTTGCTGAGGTAGAGGGTGAATTGCCAGAAGAGTCTAAACTCACCTGCCCCATCCAGACGCGCGCTTTCGTAAAGCTCCCGCGGCAGGCTATCGAAGAAACCCTTGAGCAAGAAGATGAAATAGCCATCTGCCGCAGCGGGCAAAACCAAGGCCCAGAATGTATTGAGCAGATTGAGGCGCTTGAGCATCAGGAAATTCGGAATGCCCATCACCATCGCGGGGAAGGCCATGGTGAGCATAAAGAGCATGATGATCTGATAAGAATAAGAGGGTTTGAAACGGCTGAGCGCATAAGCTGCCAAGGGATTAACTATGAGAGCCAGCAGGATGCTGAGCAGCACATAGATAGCGGTATTGCGCAGAGAACGGGCATCGGAAAGCATTTGATCCAGAGCCATGGCATAATTGCGCCCCAAGAACTCCTTTTTGATGGCGGCTTTGCGTTGGTTAAAGTAGTGATAATCCAATTGTGCGGCTGGGTAATTGATCTCGCTAAAGCTGCTGTAATCGGTGCCCCAGTCCCTGTTCAGGCTTTGGATATCCGCATACTGCCCCTCGCAATAATCCCTGAAATCCTGGGCAATATTCACGATCCTGAGCTGCTGGGGCCGGGCATGATTCTGCAGGAAGAAACTGATATCTTCGATGATGGCGCCGGAAAATTCCTCTGGCACTGTGAGAAAAGCAAAGCTCGCAAAATCGCTCTGCCAGGCCTGATTCAGCATGCCGATCCCGTCGTATTTTTGCTGCAACATAGCTCTGAAATCCGTCATAGCATCGCCGCCGATCTGCAAATGGTGCACATTCAGCACTTCCTGGGCGTAATGCAGCCAGTATTCGCTTAGAGGATTGCCTGCTCCGGGATAGCTCTGCGGCAGATGAATATCCTCCCAGCTTTGATAACTCGTGCCCCAGGCCGTATTCAGTGAATCCAGTTTACCCGCAAAAGCCGGGATCAATTCCGCATTCACAAAGGCACCTTCGGGATTGATATAGTAGCGCATCCAGGGCGGACTTTCCTCTTTGAACTTGCGGAAACGTCCCAGATAGCCTTCACTGGAGCTCACAAAGTTCCGGCGTAGGATCTCCTTTTCCTCCACCATGATTTCTTCCCAGAAGCGGGCACCAGTATTGTATTTGCGATTAAAGACCAGCAGATCACCATCGTTTTCGGCCCGGATCTGTTTCCTGTAAATGCGTTGCGCCAGGGGGTAAACTCCTCTGCCATAATGCTCTGCCAGATAGTAATGATAGACCCCGTACTCGCTCTCATGTTCCTTTATAAAGGCTTCCCAGCTCTGGGCTATACCAGGAATGTACTTATCCGGCATCTGCACTTCACGGAAGGAAATCCAAGTGCCGGGATAGTTATCCATGAGGCGGCTGCTTTCCTCATTGTACCTGCTTTCCAGATACTTCTGATACAGCACTTCGTCCTTATAAAAATAGGCCGGGATCAGGTCCATACTGTGGCTATCCACGCCGCTTTTAACCGAAGAGGAAATCATCAGAAGAAAGGGATAAACCATGGTGATGGCGCCTACGATCAAGACCAGATGGATGATGCTATCCAGAATCCGGTATTTGCCGCGTTTACGCCCTACTCTGCCGATGATGCTCATTTGGGGTCCTCTTTCACACTGCGAAACTCCATGCGCGAGATGTACTTGATCTGCATCACAGTGAAGCCCATCAGCAGTAAACTCAGCATCCAGGCCATGATGGTGGCCAGGCCAAAGTTCAGATAGAGATAGGCCTTTTCGAAGATCATGAGATCTGCCACCCGCGTCGCTTCATTGGGTCCGCCAAAGGTCATGATCAGGATGAAATCGCTGGATTGCGCCGCCACGATGAAGGCTGATATCAGTTGAATAATAATCAGGGCTTTCAGACTGGGGAAGACAATATGGCGGATCTTGCCCACAAAGCCGGCACCATCGATATCCGCAGCCTCATAAAGCCCATTGGGTATGCATTTTAGTGCAGCCAGATAGATCAAACTACCTGGACCCATACCCGCCCAGACTGCCGGCAAAACCACACAAAGCATAGCCAGCTTTTCATTCTGGATCCACATGCTTTTCGGCAGACCAAAAGCCATCAGAATCTGGTTCAAGGCACCGCTATCTCCAGGATGGTAAAGCAGCTTCCACAAATAGATTACAATCACACCGCTAATCACGGCAGGAAGATAAAACAGCACCCTGTAGAGCATCTTCCCACGGGAAACTTCTTGCAGCAGAATGGCCAGGATGATGGGGCTAAAAAAGCCCAGACCGAGGCTGAGCGCCATATAATAGAAAGTTCGCCCCACCGAGGCCCACCAGGAAGAATCGTAGAGCAATTCCGCCAGATTGGCCAGACCCACAAAGGGACTGTTCCCTACCAGATGAAAATCCTGCACGGCCATCACGCTGCCACTGATAAGCGGCACGTATTTCCACATGAAAATGCTGATCACCGCCGGTGCTAAAAGAAAGAGAGTCCAGGTTTTGGCACTGCCCGTCATCCGTTTGGGCACCTTGAGCTCTGGACTGAGGATCTTGAATACCCGCCAAATACTGAAACCAAAAACGAAGAGGATAAGCGCTGCAAAGACCGCTGCCAAACGTTCGCGCTTGAGCTGCTCTTTTTGGCTGAGCACGCCGATCATTTCCTGATTCGTGCGAGCCTGGGCGCTGGTCAGCACCTTCAAAATCTCCTGATACCGCGCTTCTGGTTCATGAGAAAGCTTGCCCGCCAGCTCCATGCCCACCAGTTGCTCCAGGGGATAAGTCATATATTCATAGACCTTTTGGCAGTTGTCGCCATAGGGTTCCGGCTTGCCTTCCCGCATGGCTTTTTCAAAGGTTTCCAGCCAGCCTGCCGGGGCATATCTCAGATAATCTTCATAACCGTAACGCTTCAGAAAGACAGGGTTTTGCATACGGCCATAGCCACTTTCCACCATCACCTTGAGGCGGATTTGCCGGGCCTGCTCGCTATCATAAAACTGGATGTATTGCCAGGCCGCTTCGCGCACAGCCTCAGGATCGCGCTTTCCCAGACCGCCGTTGTTATAGGTTCCCGCTCCGGAAAAGATGCCCATCATGCGGCAATTGATTTCACTGCCACCACGTCCGGAAGGGCCTGCCGGGCTTGGGGCAAAACCGTAGAGATTGGGATCGTATTTCCCGCCCATATTCTGTTGGGAAAGATAGTCCATGCGCATGCCGATCTTGCCATCGCTCCACATCTGCCCCCAATCTCCATCCCGCATGGCGTTTCCACGTTGGGTGCGTCCGTCTTTATCCACCCATTCTTTTGTGGCCAGACTGAGGTAATAGTCCATGGCCAGAACTCCGGCTGCGCTGGCAAAGCTGGCCTCCCAGCGATCGGTAGCGGGATCGTAAACCACAGCATCGCCACCTGCTGCCCACAAGAGCGGCAGCCAATCGTAGGCAGCCTGAGTGCCGATGGCAAACATCGTGCCATAGACACCCGCCGCAGGATCGGTAATACGCTGGGCATAGTCCTTGAATTCTTCCCAGTTTTGAGGAGGACGGTTCGGGTCCAAGCCCGCTTTGCGAAACATATCCTTGCGATACATCAGCACGCGCACCAGAGTCTCATAGGGCAAAGCCCAAACCTGCTCTTTGTCCTCCCCTTTCCGTTTCCGCTTAATCACTTGCCACACTGGCTTTTCCACACGGAGATCAAGCAAGGCAGGATCTTCACGCGCCAGGAATTCATCCAGCGGATACAAGAGGTTGTTTTGGATATAAGTATCGCTCTGACGGAAGTTTACATAGATCACATCCGGCGCCACACCTCCGGCTATAGCCAAAAGCGGACCGGAATCCATCTCCATGCCCTCGATCCTGATGCCGGAAAAGGCGCGGAGTTCGATATGCGGATACTTTTCGCGGAAAGCCTGCACTACTGCCAGATTGGCCTTGGAATTGGCATCCGTGTGCCGGGGATCCGGAAGTTCAAAGACTTTCAGGATCACCGGTTCTGCAATGGCGGCCAAGCCTAAGGCGTAAATTAGCAGCAGGATAGAGAATACAGAGCGCCGTAAAAAGTTCATGAATCACATAGGGCGGGTGTGGAATAATTTGTCAAGGAGGTTTTGGGGGTTTTAGGGTTTTAGCGTTTTAGGGTTTTAACGTTCGGGCGGCTGCGGGGCTTTTGGTATAGAACGCAGATTGATAGGATCGGGCGGATCGATTGGATAAATTAGGGGGTTTTAGGGTTTTAGCGTTTTAGGGTTTTAGCGTTCTGGCAGGGGGTTGCTGGATTGGATGCGTCTCGCGTCCAGCAAGGC